>JAJRQT010000035.1 GCA_024280115.1 Bacteroidota bacterium
GGTGTAGATACAGATATTCAGGCGAAATTGAAAAAAGGTGGAGTTAAAGCCAATGGTAAAACATTTAAGGCGCATCTTGATGGAGTTAACCAATTACCTTTGCTTACAGGAAAAGGCCCTGGAGCTCGTAAAGAAATCTTTTATTTTAGTGGTGATGGTAATTTAAATGCAATTCGTATGGGAGATTGGAAGATTACCTTTACGGAGATGTCTGGAGCATTGCCAACTGCTTGGCATAAGACACCAAGTTGGCCTTTAATCACAAATCTAAGACGTGACCCTTACGAGCGTTTTGATAGTCAATCACAAACGTACCTCAAATGGTGGGCAGACCGTATGTACATGTTGGTGCCTGCACAAGCGGCTGTGGGCGAAAAACTAAAAACTTTAGAAGAATTTCCGCCAGCAAGAGGATCGAGTTTGAGTCTTGGGCAACTTATGGATAGGATAACATGGTCAACTTCAACAACTAAGTAGGTTAAGAAGCTCACATTAAAAAAAAGGAGGAGTAAGACGAGGTATCAACAATTCACCCTGTCCTACTTCTTCCTACTTTGTTATTTTCCAAAAGATTATTTAAAAATATAAATCGTAATACTATGATTACTAATCAACCCGTGGAGAACCACGATGACTTAAGAAAAGTAGTTGACAACATTCTTAGAGATGTTGGCCTTGACATTGGCATGAGTGGAGGTAAAGTAACCTTTGCTGGTAAAGACCCTGTTAGAGCAACTGTAATGAAAGCTGGTGGTGCAGCAGCGGCCGTTTTGGCAGCGAATGCGGTAGCAGAAGCAGCTATTTGGAAAGAGCGTACTGGAGAAAGTCAGGATATTCATGTTGATTTAAGAAAAGCTTGGATAGAGCAAAGCCCTTGGCAAGTGGATGCCGCCCCTTATACCACCATAAATGGCGTGGGTAAAATGTTTAATATGGGTTCTTATGTAGTAACCAACCCTTTGCTTCCTACAAAAGATGGCCGGTGGATGACTATTTGTCCACTATATCCTGCACAAGAAAGAAAATTTCTTTCGTTTATGAATAGTGGGCCAGCACCCGGTCAGTTAAAAGAAGCAGCGATCAGACGCGATTCTAGGGAAATGGAAGAAGCTGCAGAAGCGGGCCAGATTCCTGTGCAAATTGTCAGAACAGTAGAAGAGTTTGATGCCTCTGAACACGGAAAAATTCAAAATGCCTTGCCATTGGTTCAAATTGAAAAAATTGGAGAAAGTGATCCTATTCCACTTCCAAATGGGGAAAGACCTTTATCAGGACTTCGCGTATTAAACTTTGTTCATGCAGTAGCTGGGCCAAGTGTACCAAGAACATTGGCAGGACAAGGAGCTGAATGTTTAAATTTGAATATGCCAGATTGGACAGAATATGGTAATTTCTTCTTTCAGGCAGATGTTGGTTTAAAACAAGCCTATTTGGATGCAAGAAAACCTGAAAATCGCCAAAAAGTATATGAATTGATAAAAGATGCTGATGTATTTGTTGAAAACCTTAAGCCAGGTCTTGCAGATGACGAAGGCTATTCGGCAAGCACATTTGCTGAGAAAAAACCAGGTATTATTTATTGCAGTGTGAAAATGATGGCACCAGGTGGCCCTTGGTCACATTGGGCAGGGTTTGATGTAAATGCAGCAGGTGTTACCGGATTATATACCGCAGAGGGTACACCTGAAAACCCGATGCTACCACAACAGGTTCAGGTAATCTGTGATATCCTTACAGGCTACCTTGGCGCTATTGGTGTAAAAGCAGCACTGCTACGCAGAGCCAAAGAAGGAGGCAGTTACAAAGTGAGTGTAGCCTTATCATCTGTAGTTAGATACATTTTGAGTTTGGGATTAAACGATAAAGATGAAATTGCCAATTTAGCTAATTTAGGTCCAGATCATCAAATTGTGAAACCTAACTTAATTAAAGGGATGACTGCTTTTGGTGAATTAATCAAAGCCGGATCTCAAGTAGATGGAATGAAAACACCACAATCTTGGGACGACCCCTTACTTCATGTTCCTGGATCATGCTTCCCGGAGTGGGATAAATAATAATTTCTATTCACAGGGAGCCATTAAGTTCCCTGTGAATAATCTTATCGATTAGTTATCATTCAACAAAACAGAAAAAAATGAAATGAAACAAACAAAAAAATACTTAACCAAGTGGATGATTATGGTCTTCACCGTTTTATCTATGATAGGGTGCCAAACGAATCAGCCAAAAGATAACACTTCTATTTTAGAGGTTGCATCAGCTCCAAGCGAAGAAAAACTACCTCCTGGAATTGTTATGAAAGAAGATCCAAAATCTTTTACTGAGGTAGTGAGTAAAATAAATGCTACCCCTGAATTTTTAGAGGCATTACTTAAGCAGCCAGATAATGGGCCTACAATTAACCTAAACCTTCTACGATATCGACCACGAGCTAATAGCGCTCGATATGACTTGTACGGAGCTGTTGCGGGAGCTGAAATAGTTGGCGTTGGAGGAGACATTATATACCATGGAGAAGGAATTACAGACATGCCAGCAATATTTCAAATGAGTGATGAATGGGATGGTGTAGCTTATGCCATGTATCCTAGGAGGGCTGCATATGCACAACTTCAGCAAGATGTAGATTATCAAATGGCTATACCAGACCGTGTGGCAGGCACCTATGAAAGAATGTTATACCTTTTGAGCGATGGAGAAGCTATTTACGAAGCAACAGGGTCTATTACAAACTTTCACAAAAAAAATACGCGTGTTCTCTTTGAAGAAGGAAATGTTATTGTGAGTGAGTTCTTACGCTTTAAAAATCCCGATGGACGTGAAAAGTATCAAAAATTTGCAGACGCCTTTGCTCCAATGCTAAAAGAAATTGGTGGAGAAGTAGTTTTATCTTGTCGTGCAGAAATGCCCATTGTTTCTGAGGAATATTGGGATCACTTCGTTTCCTTCAGGTTCCCATCTATGAAAGCAATGAAAGATTTATACCAAAGCGGTAAATTCAATGAAATAAATGCACTTCGGTTAGCAAGTTTGGATAAGACCTTGGCTGTTGTTTCTGAACCACAAAAAATGCCGGCTAAACCCTCGAATTAAGAATTAAATATTAACTGATTTAGCCTAAAGGCTTAAGATTAAAAACAATAAAAACAATGAAAACAATGAAAACGGGAAGCCGCATTGCTGCCGCTTCTAAAATTTTAACAGTGTTGGCAATTGGGCTTTTCGTTTTTTCTGGTACTGTAAACGCCCAGAAAAAAAAGAACAAGCAACCGAATATTGTAGTTATTATGGGTGATGATGTTGGTATCGGCAACATTAGTAAATACACACACGGAATGATGGGTTACCGCACACCCAATATCGACCGTATCGCAGATGAAGGCATGTTCTTCACTGACTATTATGCTGAGAACAGTTGCACAGCAGGCCGCGCGGCATTTATTCAGGGCCAGGCTGTTTTCCGTACCGGAAACAGTAAGGTTGGATTACCCGGTGCTAAACAGGGTATTGATGCTAAAGATCCAACCATAGCAGAGTTACTCAAGCCATTGGGCTATGCAACAGGTCAGTTTGGTAAAAATCACCTTGGCGACCGTAACGAATATTTACCTACTGTGCACGGATTTGATGAATTCTACGGCATACTTTACCACCTGAATGCATTATACGAACCTTACGAGCCAGACTATCCAACAGACCCTGCGTTTTTTGCTAAATACGGTCCACGTGGACTTATGGATCTTAAAGCCAGTGATGTGGACGACCCAACGGTAGATCCTCGTTTTGGTAGAGTTGGTAAGCAAATTATCAAAGACACGGGCCCGCTTACGCCAAAGCACATGCAAACCATTGACGATGAACTTGCAGTACGCGCTAATGACTATATGGAGCGTCAAGTAAAGGCAAAAAAACCATTCTTTGTATGGCTTAACTTTACACACATGCATTTGTGGACACAAAGCAAACCCGAAAGTAAGGGGCAATCTGGTGAATGGATGAGCGAATATGCAGATGTAATGATCGACCATGACAAGAATGTAGGGGAGGTTCTCAACCAGATTGATGAACTTGGTATTACAGATAACACCATCGTTATTTACCTTACTGACAATGGGCCTCATGAGAATGCTTGGCCCGATGCTGCATCTACACCTTTTCGTAGTGAGAAAGATACTGGTTGGGATGGTGCTTTCCGCGGCCCGATGGTAGTAAGATGGCCTGGACATATTAAGGCCGGCCAGGTGTCTAACGATATCATGTCTAACCTCGACTGGATGCCCACATTGCTTGCCGCTGCCGGTGACGCTAATATAAAACAGGAACTTCTGGATGGGCACAAAGCAGGCGATATGACCTATAATGTACATCTCGATGGTTACAACTTCCTTCCTTACCTAACAGGTGTGGAAAAGAAAGGACCACGAACAGAGTTTTTCTACTTCTCAGATGGTGGTGACCTATTGGCCATGCGTGCTGGGAACATCAAGTTCAATTTTATGGAGCAGCATACCAAAGGAACATACGAGGTATGGGTATCAGAATTCACTAACCTCAGAATCCCGGTTTTTACCAATCTGCGAACTGACCCGTATGAGCGTGCAAGCAATACATCTAATGAATGGTGGTCGTTTCAAATGCATAAAACATTTTATCTATACCCCGCTATAGATATTGCTTCTGAGTTTCTGAAAACATTTAAAAACTACCCTCCACGCCATCCGGCAGCAAGCTATACAATGAGTAATGCCATTGAAGCTATAGATAATATGAAAAAAGCGGGAAGTGGTAAATAAACTTGAAAATCAGAGTATCAAAAATTAACATATTCATTCACTGGGTGGCTTTGAGTCGCTCGGTGAATGATAAATAGAATATTAACCTAAAAAATCAAAAAAATGGGAAATCAAAAATCGAAATATTGGTATATGTCCCTTATTAAAGGGGTTATTATGACAATACTTGCTATACTACTTTTTACTCGCCCAGAGGGCTCTTTACTTGCTTTTACCCTGTACATCGGCCTTGGGTTTATCATTACTGGTATTGCTATTATAATACAGGGAATATCTGCTAAAGGTGTGCTCAATAATTGGGGACGGGTTGTTTTTGGAGGAGTTATGGATATCTTTCTTGGCTATGTACTAATAGCGCACCCAGGGCTTACGCTCTCGATAATACCTGTTATGATAGGATTCTGGGCAGCATTTTCTGGAACATCATTAATAATTGATGCATTTTCTGGAACAGGAGGAACTATGCTCAAAATCATTTTCGGCATTTTTATCCTCATATTGGCCAATTCGATCATATTCAATCCCATATCTTTTGGCGTGACTCTCATCATTTGGTTAGGTATGATCCTCTTTTTTACTGGAATTTATAATATTATTAACTCATTTAGTCTTAAATAATAATCTTAAGACAACTAAATTAATAACAATGAAAACAATGAAACATGTATTAATATTATTGCTTGCAACAGCAATTGTTGGATGTTCAAATTCAAATGAAAAAAAAGATGCTGATTCGTCAGAAAGGAAATCTTCAGAGACAGGAATCGTCCAAATGCAACAAGTACCAATACCTACTTCTGCTAAGGAGGTTGCTGGTCCCGCAACCGGAAATACGATGACCAAGGCTTATGTACAGGCAATTGGGCAGATCGCTTATGTGTGGGGATGGCCTTTGGTGAATATGACCAATCGATTTAAAATGTATTCGCAAATTACAGAACCCTAGTGGTAGGAGGTTTACCAATAGGATTTAATGAAATTTCTATGCTTACAGGTTATATCAGCCCGGAACAAAAATCTGTTGCTTGTCCCAATCAGGATGTTGTGTATGGTACTTCCTTTTTTGACTTAGATAAAGAGCCAGCTATCTTTCAAGTACCCGATTTTAAAGATCGGTTTTGGGTCTATGCACTTTATGATGCTCGAACTTCAGAATTTTCAAAAATTGGTAAACCTTATGGTACTAAGCCAGGTTTTTATATGGTAGTTGGCCCGAATTGGGATGGCGAAATGCCTGACGGTATTACTTCAGTAGTGCGATCTTCTACGTCAATGATATTTGCTATTCCTAGAATTTTCCTCGATGCCACCGAAGAAGATAAGAAAGCAATTCAACCAGTGATAAACCTGGTAAACATATATCCGCTATCAAAGTACGATGGAAAAATGAAAACAACTGATTGGGCAAAAATTCCAAAGATCCCAAGTCAGGGAAGTGGTGGTAGCGCGGAAATGGTATGGGTGAACCCGAAGACATTTTTCGATGAATTGCCAGCTGTAATGAAGGCACTAGCACCCTTGCCAGGTGAAGAAGCTCTTTATGGATTGATTAACAGTGTACTAGATGCTGCAGCTAATGATCCCGCACTTATGCAGGTGCTTAAAGAGACTGCTGCCGATGCTGAAAAAGAGATTATTACACCTTTTCGTCAATGGAAACACGTTGGTCGTTCAGCGGGTAATGGTTGGAATTCTCCTGTAAACAATGCCGCCTGGGGTACAGATTATTTGAATAGAACTGCCAGTTCAAAATCGAATATGTGGGATAATATGCCAGAAGAAACTAAATATATCTATCGTGATTTTGATAGCAATGGAGAACTACTTGATGGTAAGAATGATTACACCATAACATTCCCAAAAGGGCAAACACCACCTGTAAAAGGATTTTGGTCGCTAACCTTATATAACGCAGAACACTTCTTCAATCCGAACAAATTGGATCGCTATTCTTTAGGAACTAAGAATAAGACGCTGCAAAACAATGCAGATGGTTCCCTTACTTTATATTTTGGAGCAAACTCTCCCGGAAAAGATAAGGAATCCAATTGGTTGCCTGCACCCAACGGGCCGTTTTCGCTTTATTTGCGCACCTATTGGCCTGATGAGGCCATACTTGATGGAAGTTGGAGCCCTGCTAATATTGAAAAGGTAAATTAAAACAATAAAAACAATGAAATATTTATTAATGTTAATGCTTATGATAGCATTTATAGGATGCTCAAATCCAAAAGATAATAAGGAAGATAAAAAAACTTCCTCTAGTGAACTTACAGCTGAAGAAGCAAAATCAATTGCCAAAGAGGCATACATTTTCAATTACTCCCAAGTAATGATGTATCGAACGATGTATCGTCAAGCTATAGATAAAAAATCGGAGTCCTATGTTGGTTTCGGTAATTGGTTGCATTTAGGTGTGTCATCTCCAAAAGATCAAGATATTGTTGCTCCAAACAATGATTCACCTTATTCTTGGGCTTGGGTAGATACCCGTGCAGAGCCATATGTGCTAACAATTCCTAAGATCGAAAAAGATCGTTTTTACACCAGTCAATGGGATGATATGTGGAGTTATGTTATTGGAAATGCTGGGTCTGATGATGACGGTAATGATGGTGCTACTGTATTATTGGCATCGCCAAAATGGAATGGGACACTGCCAGAAGGTGTAAAACGAGTTATTAAAGGAGATACCTATTTTTTAGGATCATTGACGCGTACGCAGTTAATTTATCCAAAAGATCTTCCGAATGTTCAAAAAATTCAAAAAGAATATAAGTTAGAAACCTTAAGTAGTTATTTGGGCAAAGAGGCTCCAGATGCAGCACCGGCTATTCAATGGATGGCGTGGACAGATGGAGATGAAAAAACCAACAAATTTTGGTCGTATGCAAATTTTTTAACGGCTTATTCAATTCCAAATATACAAGACAAACCAATATTAGATCGAATGGCTAAAATTGGTTTGGTCGCTGGTAAAGAATGGAATGCATCATCTTTTGATAAAGATATTAGTACTGCCATTGCAGCTGGAATGAAAGAGGCAATAGATTCGTTAGATCAAGCTGCGATCACTTTTACTGACCCAAGTTTATTTTTCCGTTCACGTAAAGATTCGCATAAAGACTATTTCGATAGAGCATTGGGTGCTAAAGTGGGAATTTTTGGTAATGTAAAAAGAGTGTCCGCTTATTTTGCAATTTCTAAAGATGATAAAGGAGTACTTTTTGATGGAAGCAAACACGATTATCAAATCACTTTTACAAAAGATCAAATTCCACCAGTAAAGAATTTTTGGTCGTGGACTATGTATAAACTTCCGCAACGTTGGTTGGTTGATAATCCTTTGGATAGATATTCTATTGGAAGTGCAACTCCAGGATTAAAAACTGCTGCGGATGGTTCAATTACTATTTATATGCAAGCAAAATCACCTGGAAAAGATAAAGAAAGCAATTGGCTACCAGCGCCCGAAGGTCCATTTTGGCCAGTGTTAAGAACCTATGGCCCGGGTAAAACGATTTTAGATAAAACTTATAAGGTGCCACCAATAAAGCAGGTCAATTAATTTAAAAATTTATGTATTTAAATTTAAAAACAATGGGAAAAATGGAAACAAGAAACGGAATAGCCACCAATTTCAAAATTATAGCAGCGCTAGCTATAGGGATTTTCCTGTTTACAGGTACACACACTTTTGCACAAAGCGTTGGTGAACCAGGGCGTGAAGAAGGGAAAGCTAATCCTTTAAAAAACGTGAATTTCGGGGAACAGCATATGCACACCCAGAATTCCTTTGATGCCTACACTGTAGGTGTGCGTGGAACTTGGGCAGAGGCTTATGAATTTGCTATGGGTAACCCGAGTAAGCTATCCACAACTGGTGAGAAAATGCAACGCAAAACCCCTTACGATTTTGTTGCCATTACAGATCACTCAGAGTATTATGGTGTATTTAAAAATATGGCAGACCCATCAAATGCCTTATCAAAAACTACCATAGCAAAGAATATGGCATCTTCAGATCCTCAAGTGGTTCAAAAGACGGCAGTTGATATCATCGCCACAATTTCTGCCAACGATCCGGTTGAGGATTTCATAGACCCTTCACTACTTAAGAGTAATTGGGAAGACTTCATAAAAGTGGCGGATAAGTATTACGTTCCTGGAAAATTTACCACACTCTACGCTTATGAATGGACATCTATTCCTGGTGGTCAGAATATGCATCGTAACGTATTTTTTAAGGATAAGGCGGCGGTAATGCCGTTTTCATCATTTCAATCTATTCAGCCAGAAGACTTATGGACATATTTAGAAATTCAACGTGCGCAGGGTATCGATGTATTTGCAATTCCTCATAACGGAAATGTTTCCAATGGTTTAATGTATGCTCCAACTAAAATGAACGGTGAACCAATAGATGCACAATATGCCAGGCGCCAAATGGAAAATGAACCATTGACTGAAATTCATCAGACTAAAGGTAACTCTGAATCTCATCCGCTTCTTTCACCAAATGATGAGTTTGCTGGTTTTGAACCGTTTAACAATCTAATTAGCCTTGATCATCCAAGTCAAGTTACTAACGGGTTTATCCGTCAAGGATTGATTATGGGGATGAAACTAGAAACAGAAGTTGGCTATAATCCCTACAAAATGGGTATTGTTTCTGGTGCAGATGTACATTCAGGTTATCAGGGAAACGAAGAGTGGGACTGGAAAGGGGCTCATGGGAACCAGGATGATACGCCTCAAAAACGTTTAAGTCCTAAGCAAAACGCTTCTGGAGAACCAGGTTATTTGGTTTCAAGTGCGGGTACTACCTGCGTTTGGGCAACTGAAAATACTATGGAAGGCATCTTTGATGGAATGAAGAGTAGAGAGACTTATGGTACTACTGGCACTTTGATCCGCTTACGCTTTTTTGGTGGCTGGAATTTCTCTGCAGACCTTGTAGAGGAAGCGGAATTTGTTAAAACCGCTTACGCTACAGGCGTGCCGATGGGACAAGATCTTAAAGAAAAAAAAGCTTCAGATAAAGCACCAACCTTTGCTGTTTGGGCATTGAAGGATCCTGAAAGCGGAAACCTTGATCGACTTCAGATTGTTAAGGGTTGGACTAATGAGATTACTGGCTGGCCAGAAGAGAAGATCTATGATGTTGCCTGGTCTGACAACCGTGTAATTGATGCTAAAACCGGAAAATTACCGGCTGTAGGTAACACAGTTAACGTTAAGAAGGCTACCTATACCAACAAAATTGGTGACTCTCAGTTATCCGTAGCATGGACCGACCCAGACTTTAACCCAGCTATAAAAGCGGTTTACTATGTTCGTGTACTCGAAATTCCTACTCCGCGCTGGAGCACCTATGATGCAGCTCGCAACAACCTGCCGTTGCCAACAGGAGTTTCGGCAACAATTCAGGAGCGTGCTTACTCATCAGCTATTTGGTACACACCAACAAAATAATACTAAGCAAATTTATTGTAGCCTCGTTTGTAACCTGGACCTGCTAATTTATTGTAGAACAACTAATCATGAAAAAGAGTTATTGGACTTTGTTAGCCATTGTTTTTACAATGGGCAGCAGCTTTGCACAAGATGCAAAAACACCACCATCGGAAAACCGTAAAGTGTATTTTGGTGAAGAACACCTGCATACAACTACTTCAGTTGATGCGTATATTCAGGGAAATCACAAAAATACCGTTGAAGATGCATTTAATTATAATAAGGGTAAACCTGTGGTAAAACACATTACCGGCGAAACCTTACAACGTCGAACACCCTATGATTGGGGAGTGGTGACCGACCATGCCGAATATATGGGTGTATTTGGCCTGCTATCTGATAAAAACTCACCCCTTATCAATGATCCCATTGTTAAGAAACTCCAAAGTGGAGACCCCAAACAAATGGATGAAGCATTCGTAACAGTAGCCAATACCCTCACATCAGGAAAACCATATGCTCCATTTGATAATCCGGAATTGATTAGGGGTGTTTGGGAAAAACAAAAAAAGGCAATTAACGATGCTAATGAACCAGGCAAGTTTACTACGTTGATTGCATTTGAGTGGACTTCCATGCCTTTAAACCAGAACTTGCATCGCAATGTCTTCTTTCGTGATGATGAAGGACCTGGTAGTGTGTTCTCACCGTTCGATTCGGACCGGCCGGAAGATCTTTGGACCTATATGGAGGTGCAGCGTAATTTGGGGCATGAATGTTTTTCTATCTCACACAATGGTAATATTAGCAATAGTTTAATGTTTGAACCTGTTGATTCCTGGGGTAACCCTTTTGATACTAAATATGCCAAACGTCGTCAAAAAAATGAAATAGCACATGAGATATTCCAGGTAAAAAGTTCATCGGATACCCATCCTACACTCTCTCCAAATGATGAATTTGCTAACTTTGAGTTATTATTCAATGGCCTAATTGGAACCAATGCTCCTGTCGTTACCAGTAGGATAGACTACGGCTTTATTCGTCAGGCTTTGGGAAATGGTTTACAGTTTGAAGACAATTTAGGAACGAATCCATTCAAGTTAGGCATTGTAGGAGGAGCAGATTCACGCACTGCATTGTCGATTAATGAAGAATTTAATTTCTCAGGGCCGCATAACACACTTGATGATACTCCAAAGAAAAGAGTTGAGGCCGGAATAAACAGTACCGGTGCTGCTCCTATAGCTTTATCTTCAGCGGGTACTACTGCAATATGGGCAGATGAAAATACACGTCCGGCATTATTTGCTATGGTGAGAAAAGAGATGTACGGTACTTCAGGAACATTGATCCGTTTACGTTTTTTTGGTGGATGGGATTATGCCAAAGATTTAGATAAAGATCCTGAATACGTAAAAATCGCGTATCTAAATGGTGTGCCTATGGGAGGTGATCTGCCGCAAAAACCAGACGTAGCAAAAGCCCCAACTTTTATCGAACAAGCTTTAAAAGACCCTGAAAGTGGAAACTTAGATCGAATTCAAATCATTAAAGTATGGTACGATAGAGATCATCCTCGTGAAAAAGTATATGATGTTGTTTGGTCTGACAACCGTGTGATTGATCCTAAAACAGGAAAGTTGCCAGCAGTAGGAAATACAGTAAATGTAAAAAAAGCTACTTATTCGAATAAAATAGGTGATTCACAATTAAGTGCTACTTGGACTGATCCTGATTTTGATCCAAGTTTGCATGCCGTGTATTATGTTCGTGTTTTGGAAATTCCAACCCCGCGCTGGTCAACTTATGATGCAAAAGAATTAGGAATAGAGCCTATGCCAGGTATTCCTACGAGTATACAAGAACGTGCGTGGTCATCTCCTATTTGGTACACCCCTAATCCAAGCTTGGTTAAAAAAGCACCTTGGTATCCAGGTTTACGCAAAAGCTTACAAGAATAAAAATAAAATTGGCTTAAGGAGCCATTGATTTAAAAAATGATAACTCACTTAATAAACTGCCTAATGAAACTGAAAACATTACTCTTAACATTTAGTGTACTAGCTACTACAGTTGTTTTTTCACAAGATACCATTTCCAGTTCCAGTACTGATATAGAGGTTTTAGCACAGGCAGCGGCTAATCCTATTGCGAATATGATTAGCCTCCCATTTCAATTCAATTTCAATCAGCACACTGGGCAATTTGATCGATCTCAAACGGTAATAAATTTTATGCCAGTTTTGCCTTTTAGATTGTCAAAAAATTGGAATGTAATAACCCGGACTATAATTCCTTTAATACAACAGCCTGATTTTAATGCTAATACGGGCAGTACTTATGGAATTGGAAACACAAATTTTAATGCTTTTTTTGTTCCTAAGCCGATTGGAATTTTTACCTATGGCTTTGGTGTTAGTATGATAATTCCGTCTGCATCGGTTCCAGAACTTGGGGGCGATGCTTTTGGCTTAGGGCCAACCGTTGTATTTCTTTTTATGCCTGGCCATTGGGTTATTGGTGCCACAGCAGGGCAAACATGGTCCTATAAAAGTCCTGATGGCACTGCAGGAATGAATTCGTTTTTTGGCCAGTATTTTATAACCTATAATATTAAAAATGGATGGTTTGTGAATTCTATGCCCATGATTACTGCTGATTTCAATAAGCCTGAAAAGCAGCAATGGACTGTACCTGTTGGGATCGGTTTTGGCAAAGTGCAGAAAGTCAATAATTTGCCGATTAAGTTTATGGTAAACTATTATAATAATGTTGTACAACCAACATCAGAAGGGACTACCGTTCTTTTAAGTAAAGATTATGATGTACTACAACCAACTGGCTCTGGTGCTTATTCAGTTGTATTTCAGATCTTATTTATGTTTCCTAAATAAGCTAAGAAATAGATTCCGGAGAGTCTCACTATATCTTTGAACGGTGATTTTCAACAGTTACCGTGCATAGCAAAACTTTTATTGCCACAGACAAAAACCAATACGTGTAAAACAAATAATAAAGCCACGTGCATTATTTTTATTTTGTATCTTTGTGAAAATAAAAACTTATTATTATGAATACAAAACTGACATTAACGATTGAACAAGAAATAATTGAACGAGCAAAAAACTATGCGAAAGAAAAAAATCGCAGTTTATCGGACATTGTTGAAAATTATTTAAAAATGCTCACAAAAGAAGAAAGAAAACAAAAAATTAATCAACTTAGTCCAATTGTGAAATCCTTAAAAGGTTCTTTTAAAATGCCCAGGAATATGGATTATAAAAAAGAACTTGCAGACCGTTTAGAAAAAAAATATTTATAGATGGATAAAGTTTTAATAGATACAGACGTATTACTTGACTTCTTTTTTGATAGAAAACCATTTGCGGAATTTTCAACTGAAATTCTGAATTTATGTGAAGAAAACAAATTAGGAGGGTTTACAACTCCTGTGATAATTTCCAAAGTATATTATTTACTGAAAAAAACAGCGAAACACGATATTATTGTTGAGAAATTAAAACAACTTTTCAGTATAATTGAAATTATCAATATGGATAAAAGTGCAGTTTTTAATGCCCTAAATTCAGAATTCAAAGATCTTGAAGATGCTCTACAAAACTTTTCTGCAGTGGAAAATGGAGAAATTAAAGTTATTCTGACAAGAAACATAAAAGATTTTAAAAAGAGTGAATTAGCAATTTTAACACCTGAAACTTATTTAAAAGGGAAAGCCAGTGGTTAATGTCTATAAATAATAAGCGTGACAGTAGTAATATCATAATTTATAGCCCGTTTGAACTGTCTTGTAAGTTGAAAGTTTTGAGACTAAGAAGTGAGTTTTAAAAAGTCCGCCATAAGTGTTATTTTTAAATTAGCTATGGCTTGGTGTTGGGTGGAAACGAATTAGCAATATACTCCCTACGCTTTTTAACCAAAGGCGTTATATACAATTCGCAAAAAATCAAAAATGTCCAATGAAATTAAAGTATTAAAGTACAAAGGGAAAGTTGTATTTCACAAAATGAAAATTACTTCACCAAAACGTGATTTAAAACCATTTCAAAAAGATGAAGCGTGTTTTATGTTCATTAATAACGGAGAATTTTCAGTTCGAACTCCGGATCAATTTATTTCATTCAACAAAAGCAAAGGGTTACTCGCTAAATGCTTCAACTTTTTTATTGAAACAACAGAAAAACAAAGAAATCCATCAAAAGAAATGGAATTTATTGGAGTTTTTCTATTTCCAGAACAAGTAGAAGAAATAATGGATATTAACTTATCAAACTCCAATCATAGAGTAAACTTTAACATCAAAAAAATTGACATTGATGCATTGTTTACTTCATATAAAAATTCAATCAACATATTATTAGATAATCCTGAAATTGCAGATGAGGAGATGATAAAACTTAAATTAAGGGAGATGATTATTCTAATATCCAAATCACAGAATTTATCGATTATAGATTTTTTAGTTTCTATGTTTAGCTTAAATCACACAGAGTTTAAGTCATCTATAAAAAATAATATCTACTCAAATTTAAGTATTGAAGATTTCGCAAAATTATGTAACATGAGTCTTTCTTCTTTTAAAAGAAAGTTTACCAAAGTATATTCTGAAAGCCCCAAAAAGTACATTAAGCGGATGAAATTGGAAAAGGCAACAAAACTTCTTTCTAATACCGATTTACTAATTTCTGAAATTGCTTACGAATGTGGGTTTGATACTATCTCTTCTTTTAACCGTTCCTTCAAGTTTCATTATAAAGCATCACCTACCGAATTTCGTTTGAGCCAAATCGCATAGATTCTGGACTTTTCTGCAAACTTGTAATGGAACCAATTACTGACCTTTGTATTGTGATTTAATAATTCCAATATGAAAAATTCTAAACCTCTCAAGATTATACTATTTATTTCAGGATTATTATTAATTGTAATTGGAAGTGCAATTTTATTTATTCCTATCGATTTTTCTGCTAGAAATGGAATTGAACTTAGCGGAAACATCAGCCTTCTAAATGATACAAGAGCAGCAGGTGCAAGTTTATTGGCAAGCGGATTGGTGATTTTACTTGGTGCTTTTATACAGAAATTAACTTATGCATCTGTCATCATATCCATTATTGCATATCTATCTTATGGATTTGGAAGACTACTAAGTATGGTTGTTGATGGCGTCCCAGCTGAAGGACTTATTAAGGCAACAGTTGTCGAAATAATTATTGGATTTATGAGTGTTTTTGCCCTGTACAAATTTAGAACTAAAAAATAAAACTGATGAAAGAGAAAGCAAAACTAATTATCAATGCAATTCCAAACGAAGAGAATATGCAAGAGGTGCAGTCGTATTTAGGAAATATGATGCCGGTCATTTCGAAACACGGAGGTATGGTTGTTCAACGTTACAAAACCCTTGAACATTTGGCGGGAGAAAACGGGCCGGAAATGATTGTGATTTTTGAATTTCCAAACGCTCAATCTATTAAAATTATGATGGATGGAGATGGCTTTAAGAATCTTTCCGAAAGTCGGGCAAAAGCATTTACTAAATTGAATATGATGATTTGTGGAGAAATGTAATTATATCAACAATGAAGAAAACTATAATTGAAAGCAAAGTAATAATAAAAGCAAGCAAAGATAAAGTGTGGGAAATTTTGGCAGATTTTGGAAATGTCCAAAAATTAAGCCCTGGAATCGCTAAATCTTATCTGACTTCTAATACAAAAAACGGATTAGGTGCAAGTCGGCATTGCGATTTCACCTCAATGGGCGCTCAGGTAGAAGAAAAAATTATTGAGTGGAACGAAGGAAATTCATTCAAAATTGAACTCTATGATACAAAGAACCTCCCAATGCTAAGAGGAATGAAAGCATTTTTCAAATTTGAAAATCATAATGATGGAACTCTATTGACTACATTTTTTGAATATCATATGAATAGTATTATTGGAGATTTATTGAATAGTTTGAAAATGGAAAAAATGAATAAAAAATCCTGGATTCAGTTTTTGGCGGGAATTAAGCATTATGCCGAAACCGGCGAAAATGTGAATAAAGAGACTAAACTCGATTTATCATCTGTGGAATAGGAAGAGTGTATAGCATTATAGGATGTAAGGCTCAGTTGAGCCCTAGCAAAAGGCAGTGATTTATCGATATTCACTGCCTTTATTATGTCAACGGCGTATCGAGGTGCCTGCTCAATTGAGTTTTTAAATCTTGCCTGTCCGCCGTACAAGACTTTGGAAGGCGGGCCTGTCCGTCGGACAAGACTTTTCGTTCGAAGCTGGTCAAAGCTCGTTGACCTTCCGGTGTTTTTGACATTTGCGTCTTTATAATTTTATTTTTTTGATTATGAAGAGTTTTACGATAACCTGTCTTGCTCAAAGAATTGCTACCTTTAGCCTGAACTTCAAGATAATATTATGAAACCGACTATTAGCTGTATTTTACTTAGTTTATTGATGCTCCTTGGATGTAACAAGAAATCCCAACATTCAAAAAAGCTTAATCCTCCAGTTCAAAATCAAATTTCAAAAAGTGTGTTGATAGATCTATCACATGATTTTTCTGACGAGACGATTTATTGGGTTACTGCTCAAGAATTTGAATTGGATACTGTTTTTAATGGAGAAACCGATAAAGGGTATTATTATTCCGCGAATAACATTTCCACCGCAGAACATGGAGGTACTCATATAGATGCGCCAATTCACTTTTCAAAAAATGGACAGTCTGTAGATGAAATACCTCTTGATAAATTAATTGGAAAAGCGATAAAAATTGATGTTTCTTCAAATGCCTTGAATAGTCCGGACTATCAGATAAGTATTGAAGATTTTACCAATTGGGAAAAAAAGGAGAATTTTCAGATTCCGGATGGAAGTATTGTCTTATTGCAAACGGGATATTCAAAATATTATCCAGACAAAATAAAATATCTTGGAACCGGTGAACGCGGTGAAAATGCAATTAAACTCTTGCATTTTCCAGGCCTTTCTGCCGAAGCAGCCAAATGGTTGGTCGAAAATCGCAATATACATGCCATTGGAATCGACACACCAAGTATTGATTATGGTCAATCGCAATATTTCAAGAGTCATGTGATACTGCTCTCACAAAATATCCCTGTATTTGAAAATCTTACCAACCTTGATCAAATTCCTGGAAGAGGATTCGAAGTATTAGCACTGCCTATGAAAATCAAAGGTGGAAGCGGTGGACCTCTCAGAATCGTTGCGGTTTTGAGTCAATGAATTAAAATCATTCTAATTCAAGGTTTATACATTTAGGTCGATGACTTACTTCATTTCAGTAAAAAGTAAAGTTTGATTTAAAAATATCAATGAGATCTTTTTTTCACACGATCCAATTTTTAAAATGGGCATTCATCATCGAAATCTCCTTCACTTTTTGGAGGTTCCTCGTCTTCGGTAAAGTCTGGCGTTTCCCCACAATCACAATATTCATAATAAGGACAGGTCATCGGATCCCCAGAACAAAACTCAAGGTCGAAACCGCTTGATGGAAGATATTGCACATAATGATCTAAATTGGTAGAAAGAACATCATATAAAATTTCCGGTGGAATGTCTTTGGGAATGTCAATTAATTCAATATTGAAAGTCTGAAAAACTTTAAAAATAGCTTTATTTACTTTATCACATTGAGCAGCATTCAATTGGGTCATATCAGGAAATATATCAGGATCAAGACCTGTCCATTCTAAAATAGTCTTATAGGGAACCAATGCCAGTTCTGCAATGTCAGGTGTCTCCACTAAATGGGGAGGTGACTCAATATAGGGTTTTGCGGGAAGTTTAGCTGCCAGGTTCTCAAGGTCTTCGATCAATTGCTGAATATATCGTTCCATCTCTGTAAATGTTTATTTTATGATTGATCAAAATTAAAGTCATTTTTCGGTTAATTCCGGCTACGGCCTTCCTTGGGTGGCTCAGTGCTTGCCGAAGACGATGTGAGCTAATCCTATTTCTATTAAATAACCGTATCTCCATATATTTTAATACCGCTCCCAGGTGGTCATGCCCCATTCTGTTAATTTATTATCGCTCCACTCCAGGCTTTTATCCTCATGACAATTGTTGCATGCATTATTTACACCATACTCCATGCTTTCCTTCGGATAAATAAAACGGAATACATGCGTTCTCACCGTGTATGGTGATTTTCCGGTATGCTTGCCTGTCTTTGGCATATGACATTCGATGCAGGAAGATCCCGTGGAATTTAACTCATGTTTTGTATGGGCTACTAAAGATGATTGATGAGGTCCAAGCGGCGAACCCATTTTATGGCAGGACATACAAAATTCATCCCCTCTTGAATTTTGAGCTGTGTTGTCAAGGCTATGGGGATCGTGGCAATTCATGCAGGTAATACCGTGTTTGTACATGGTTGATTGCACATACTCATTGCCCTGCATACGGTTTTTGACCCCAACACCGTCACCATAAAATTTCGAATCATTTACCCCTGGTTGATAGGGCATGGTTTTTTTATATTTCGTCAGAGACATTCCGGGCTCAAATCCATCTGCATAGTCTTTTATTCTATTGTATAAATCTTTTATCGTCAGGGAATCCAGGCGCTTGTCCACATTTCTCATGTGGCATTGCAAGCAAACTTCCATTGATCTAATCGGATCATGCCGGGTCGCCACATAAATATTTTCTTTTACATCATCTTCCACATGCTTGCTTGCCGGTCCGTGGCAGTTTTCACAATGAATGCCGGGCTCAACTCTTATTTGGTTACCCATGTAACCTGTAAAATGACAACCATCACAAGTATGTGAAGTGGGTATCTGATTATTGTCTTCTGGCCATGCATCATGGTACCAATCTTTAAACACACTGTAGGATTGCCAACTCGAATTTTCAGAATTCCATTGGTAGTTTCCAATGCGGTAATTTTCTTTCCCATCACGGTCTTTTCTCAACATATACCGTTGTTTGAATTTACTGCCTATCGTGTAAACGATATTTATTAATTCAAAATCAGCATCTTCGGGAAGAATGTTGAAATCTCCAACAATTACAGATGGATCTTTTTTTACATCCTGAATCATTTTTGTGTGCATAGAAGCTGATTGAATGTCATAAATTTCCTGGTGACATTCCTTACAATTTGATGAACCAACATAAATCGCCCCTTTTTGATCTTCCGGTTGAAGATTGGTGAACGTACCTACCCGTTCCTTTGTTATCTGCGGAAGAAACATCAATAATTGTTTGATTGGTGAAAAATAAATGACAGCAATAGCAATGAAGGTGATAAGAATAATAATCAGTGGAATTAAACTTTTTTTGTTTTTATAAAAAAACATATTTGTTCATCAGTTTTAGTATTGCCTCAAAATTCTTATGACAAATTAGATATTTATTTGAAATCCGCTAATAATTTACTGAAGTTTCGCGCATACAAGTAATGTTCTTATCACCAATAACTTATCGCTTAATAAAAAATTTTATATGCCTAACAATCAATACTTTATCATTTCCATTTTATAGTATTTTTTCCTCTGTGAAACTTTGTGCTTCTTCGCGCAACTCTGTGTAACAGCTATTTCACAAAGTTACTCAAAGAAGACGCAGAGAGGCTCAAAGAAAATATATTATATAAGACATTGTTTTTCAATCAATTAAAGATGTTTATTTTAGTGCGAAACTTCAGTAATTTAAACATTATTATTAATTCGTTTTCCATTGAAGGGATACCTGGCATCCAATATTACAAGTGTTGATAAGAGTTCTGAAAAAGGGGTAGGAGATATGTTATAATTTACTTTTGTAACCCTTACGACAAATGTATGGAGAAATCTCTCTTGCCTCTTCTTCCTGCCAGAAAATAGCGATCATTGAAGGATTGATTGGCAATTGTACATCAACATCATAATGGCAATTTTGGCAGGATAATATTTATTCTATGATGAGCAGGAATTAATAATTCGTTTTATAGTGAGTATTCCTGTTTATATTGGAAACTGGTTGTGCAACCTAATAACCAATGAAACAAATTGACCTTATTATAATTGCTAATCTTTATTGTTGTTGATTTTGATTTGCCTCTTCTTGTGCAGCTTGCATTTCTTCTTCGCTTAGCCAACCTCCGCCAAGCGCTTTGTAAAGCTTCACATAACCGTTAAACAGTTTTTGAGTGGTTTCTGACAGACGTAATTCCGCTTCAAATGCCTGGCGCTGGCTTTCAAGAAGTTCGAGGAAACTTGTGACTCCTTTATCATATCTTTCTTTCGATAACCTTTGAGCATTTAGTGCGGCAGTTACATGATCTTGCCGGGCCTGCCGCTCATCTTTGAAAGTTTCGATTTCCACAAGGGCGTCTTCTACTTCTCTAAAGGCAGTAATTACTATTCGTTCATATTCGTATAAAGCTTGCTCAGCCTTGTGTCTTTCTACTTCAACGCGCTTTTTGTTTTTGCCAAATTCAAAAAGTGGGCCTAAAAGACTTGCTCCTGCATTCCATGCCATACCATTAGCGGTAAGCGCAGAGATATCATTGCTTGCCACACCCAATAATCCGGTAACACTTATTGCGGGAAATCTTTGTGCAACGGCAACACCTATTTTGGCAGTCTGTGCATGTGCCAAATACTCTGCCTGGATAATATCAGGCCTTCTTTCCATGAGCATGGAGGGTATTCCCACTGGGATGTCCGGAGGTAAATTTTGATCATTTAATTTGTTTCCTAAAACCAATGGTTTAGGATTCCTTCCTAAAGTACTCCAAGGGCATTTTCTGTTTGTGCTACATTTCTTTGAAACAGAGGTATGGCAGATGCTGCAATTGCCCGTTGTATCTGTGCCTGGTTTAAATCAATTTCCGGAATAATTCCCATATCATACCTTGCCTGAATGATGTCTAAAGATTCCTGCCTTAGCCGCAGCGTATTCCTTGATATATTTAATCTCCATTTAAAATCCAAAAGTTGGTAGTAGGTGCCGGATATCTGAGAAATTAGTCCAATTTGAATGGTCCTCTTGCCAAATTCTGAAGCAGCAAGTTCTGCTTTTGATGCTTCATTTGCTCTTCTGAATTTTCCCCAGAAATCCAGTTCCCAGTTAAGTGTTCCAAACCCGGTAAATATATTCCCTACTCCTTCAGTTGGAGCACCCTGAATCACGTTTCCTCTGATCGCTCCGGCGGAATAACCTATTGAAGGCCAGAGATCTGCTTTTGTCATTCCTAAAAGAGCTCGTGATTGTTCTATTCTACTTGTAGCAATCAGCACATCTTTATTTTCCTCCAGGCCAATATGAATTAATGTATCCAAATAAGGGTCATCAAACAATTCCCACCAACTGATATTGAGTACAGAATCTGTCATCGCCAATTGAAGACTGTCATAGCGATAAACCGCTATTGAGTCTATCTGAGATCTGTCTGATTTAAATTTGGGACCTACTTTACAACCATCAATGATAAATATTGAAAGTAAGGCTATGATTATAAATGAAATTTGATTTTTCATTCTATGCTTCTTTTTCAAATTAGTTAGACGTTTCTTTTGAGGTGGCTAATTCACGTTCACGTTTTTTCTCATAGCCAGCTATTTTACCTATAAGCACAAATAGCATCGGGTACATAAATACGCCTAGCAGGGTGGCTAATGACATCCCGCCAAGCAGGGCCATTCCCATTACTTTTCGCGCTTCAGCTCCGGAGCCTGATGCAATAACCAATGGAAAGACACCGAGAATAAAAGAAAAGGCTGTCATGAGTATTGGCCGGAATCGTGATTTGGCGGCAGCAATTGCAGCCTCAAACAAAGTTAAACCTTTTTTGAATTCATCATTGGCGAATTCTACAATCAGGATAGCGTTTTTGGCAGCCATACCAATGAGCATTACAAAGCTTACCTGGGCAAAAATATTATTCTCAAAGGTTGGACTGAAAAGCCGTGCAGCCCATAATGCGAAAAGCGCTCCGAAAATAGCAAATGGTGTTCCCAATAATATACTGAAGGGAAGGGACCAACTCTCATATTGTGCCGATAAAATGAGGAATACAAATAACAGTGAAAAAGTCAGGATCATCATCAGCGAACCTGAGGCTTTTTCTTCCTGAAAAGACATGGCATTCCAGCTAAAGCTCATATCCTGGGGTAATACATCTGCAGCCACTTCCTTTAAAGCGGTTCTAGCTTGGTCTGAAGTAAATCCAGCTGCCGGTCCTCCGGTCACTTCAACAGAGCGATACAAATTAAATCGCGTAGTGTAGTCTGGTCCTGATATTGGGCGAATAGTAGCTACAGTTGCCAGCGGAACCATTTTATCAACATTATTTTTAATAAAGAAATTATTGATTTGCGATTCATCAACACGATATTGGGGTTCTGCCTGAATATATGTTTTATACAACCTGCCAAAACGGGTAAAATCATTTACATAAGCGCCACCCATGAATGCTCCTACAGTTGTATATAAATCATTTAGTTTTATACCCAGTTTAAGGGCTTTTTCTCTGTCAATATCCATAAACCTTTGAGGTACGGTCGCTTGAAAAGTGGTAAAAGCTTTGCCAATTTCAGGGCGTTCATTGGCCGCTTTAATAAACTTCATTGTGTTAACCGACAGATATGCAGGATCATTACCTCCTTTATCTTGCAGCATGATACTAAAACCGGAACCATTTCCCAGCCCTGGGATTGCCGGAGGACCAAAAGCAAAAGCCTGAGCGCCTTTGATTTTTGCAGCAAGTCGGGAATTTACTTTTGCAACGATTTCTGCTGCGGTTAATTCTCTATCTGCCCAGTTTGTTAGGGAAACAAACAAAAAACCTGTATTTGAAGTCATAGCCCCTGACAAAACGCTGTACCCTGTCGCTGTTGTCACGAATTTTATTTCCTCAACATCCATAAGAATTTCTTCAATTTGTTTGGTAATTACATCTGTTCTTTGGATAGAGGCAGCATTGGGTAATTGTACGTTTACCATGAAATATCCCATGTCTTCTTCAGGAATAAATCCTCCGGGTACCAGGCCACCAAAAAAACCGACACCAACAGTCATAACGAGGATAAAAACAGCACTGCGTTTTAATTTACGAGTTACAATATTGGTGAAACTCATATAGGAGTCTGTGGTTTTATCCATTCCCCTATTGAAAACTTTAAAAAACCAACCAAGTGGCCCACCATACGGTTTTGGTTCTTTTAGTAGGATTGAACAAAGTGCAGGACTGAGCGTTAGGGCATTCACCGAAGAAACTATAACGGATACCACAATAGTTATAGCAAATTGCTGATAGAGCAATCCTGTAATTCCTGCCATTCCAGCAACCGGGATAAACACAGCAATCAATACCAGGGTGGTGGCTATAACAGGGGCGGTCACTTTTTCCATCGCATCCAGGGTGGCTTCTTTGGTCTTCATGCCTTTGGCAATATTCACCTGAACGGCTTCTACTACAACAATGGCATCATCTACTACAATACCTATTGCCAAGACCAGGCCTAACAGGGATAATACATTTATGGTAAAACCAAGACCTGGAAAGAACATAAAAGCGCCAATCAGTGAAACCGGAATAGCAAGTGTAGGAATAAGGGTAGCCCGCCAATCCTGAATAAAGATGAACACTACCAATACAACAAGAATTAAGGCGATGATTAAAGTTACTACAATATCCTTAATACCAGCAGTAATTGGAGCTGTGGAGTCCAGAGACACATCATATTTTATACTTTCCGGAAAACTTTTTTCCAGCACATCCATCTCTGCTATTATATTTTCCGCTAATTCCACGGCATTAGATCCCGGTGCCTGGTAGAGTGCTACAATGGCCGCTGTCTCCCCATTGAGTCTGGGAATCATACTGTAGGTTTCTACTCCTAGATTAATTGTAGCAACATCTTTGAGCTTTATCTGGGAACCATCAGATTGAGTCCGAACTACAATCTCTCCAAATGCTTCCGGTGAATTGAATCGCTCGGGTAAACGAACCGTATAAGTAAACTCCGTTCCGGGAGGAGCTGGTTCGGCGCCAAACTTGCCGCCGGGCACAATCAAATTTTGCTCATTAATGGCATTAATAATTTCAGGTACAGTCAACCCCATGTGAGATAGGCGATCAGGTTTCACCCATATCCTCATAGAATAATTAGCAGCTCCCATCACATCAACCCGACCGATACCTTTAACCCTTGACAATTGATCTTTAATATTGATCAAGGCATAATTGCCTAAAAAATCCTGATCGTATCGACCATCTGAAGTTAAGGTTACCAACATTAGAATGTTAGGCAACGACTTTTTAGTAGTGACTCCAAACTTTGTAACAGAAGCCGGTAATTTTGCAGAAGCCGCAGAAACCCGGTTTTGACTTAAAACCGTGTTCATATCAGGATCAGTACCCACATCAAAGGATACCTGGATAACCATGGTGCCATCATTGGAGTTGGTTGATTTCATATAGATCATGTTGTCAACCCCATTGATTTCCTGCTCCAAAGGTGTGGCTACCGATTCCTCTACACTGATGGCGTTGGCACCTGTATAAGTACCCCTAACTTCAACAATAGGAGGGGTAAGGTTCGGATATTGCTCAATGGGTAAGCCAATCATCGATACGCCGCCAACGATAACAATAATAATTGCAATTACCATCGCCACAATTGGACGGTGTACAAAGAAGTTTCCTTTATTCTCAGCCATGTTTGATTATTGAATGTTAGTTTGACTTTCGAACTCAGTTACCACGGGATTCACTTCCATTCCGGAACCGACCTTTTGTAATCCTTCCAGTACTATTTTGTCATTTTGTTTGAGTCCATCAGACGCAATGTAATAGTCGCCAAATTTTTCGGCGATTTTAATTTGTCTCGATTCAATTTTGTTTTCTGAATTAACTATAAATACAGAATATTGCCCTTGAAGCTCAGTAACACACCTTTGAGGAACAAGCAATGCTCCTTTATCTTCTTTCATCATAATTTGCACTCTGGCAAATTGACCGGGTCGTAAGATGAGGTCCGGATTTGGAAAGGTAGCCTGAACCAAAATAGCACCTGTGGAAGCATCTACCTCTCTATTGATAAAATTAACAATACCATCATAAGGATGTGTTGAACCATCAGAAAGGATAAGTGATATTTTTACTTTATCTGCACTTGGCCTTTTTTTGCGTACTGTACTTGTTGAATCTTCATTTTGTGATTCTTTATCTCTAAATTCTCTTGCTAAGAACAGATATTGTGATTCAGTTAAGAAAAACTGGACTCTTACACTTTCGACTGTAGAAACGATATTTAAGATAACCGGATTTGGATTTCTGCCAACAAATTCTCCTACCCGCGCTTGTGTTTTTCCTATAAATCCAGTAATCGGTGACTTTATTCTTGTATAACTCAAATTAATCTCTGCCATTCTCAACGTTGCCTTTGCAGCATCGAGTGCAGCCTTGGAAGCATCTCTATTCGCTTGTGCAAAATCAAGGTCACTCTTACTCACCGCATTTATTTCAGCCAGTGGTTTATACCTGGCCAACTCGTTTTCTGCATTTACCAGTTTGGTCTGAGCCTCTGCAACCTTGCTATTTTCGCTGGCTATCTTTGCTTTAAAAGGTTCGGGGTCGATCGTGTAAAGAAGTTGACCTTTTTTTACTCTCGTTCCTTCGTCAAAATGAATACCGGTGAGAAATCCTTCTACCCTGGCATTTATGGAAATATCTTCTTGTCCATAAACCTGACCGACAAAATAGTTGTAAATCGGAACGTCCTTTTGTATTACATTCATGACCTGTATTTCAGGGGGGGGAGCCTTTTTTGTCACTTTTTCTTCACAGGAGGATGTAACCATTACAATTCCAATAGTCAGAATTGAAATAATGCGGTTAGTGTATTTTATTTTCATAAGAATTATGCAGTTATATTTCTAGTTGCTCAGGGGTATATTTTTGGATACCAATTACCAATATTAATTTGTTGACAACTAAAAGCAAAATATAATCTGAAAAACATGTATTTAATAAAATAGTTTTATTTTTTTAAAAATAATAGAGTTTTTTTAAGGTTCATCAATTGAATTCTATGTTTAATGCCCAGTTTTTCAAAACTTGATTTTTATTGGATATCTCTCTTAAAATGCATTTTATTCAAGGGGATCTCCATATATTCTAAATATTATTGCATAATCCGGAAAAGACGAGTTTCGTCTGTATGTTATTATATCTAAGCTCGTTTATATTAGGAGAAATATTAATTTTGCTAACTGTTTATTTATCGATTAAAATTTAAACTCAATGAATAGTAAAAACACAAAAGGAGTTTCGCGAAGGTCATTTGTACAGACCTCTCTACTAGGGGCTGCAGGATTGACCATTCTGCCTGGTTTCACAAGTTTCAAACCAAATGAAAACATTAACCTCGGATTTATAGGTCTCGGTCGTCAGGCCATGTTTCTTTTGAACGGTTTTATAAATATCGAAGGAGTCAAAGTGCTCGCAGCCGCCGATGTTTATGGGGTTAAGCGAAAACGGTTTGAACAAAGAGTAACTGACCACTACAGTAAGAAAGGATCTACTGTAGATGTGAAAACTTATGAAAAGTATCAGGATCTATTGGCAAGAAAAGACATTGATGCAGTGGTAATTGCCGTTCCCGATCATTGGCACGCCTTGATTGCTATCGATGCCCTGAAGACCGGAAAAGATGTTTACCTGGAGAAACCATTGACCTTTACAATTCAAGAAGGAAAAACACTTAGAAAAGCGGTCAGAAAATATAACAGGATTTTGGGAGTGGGAAGTCAGCAGAGATCTGATCCGAATTTCCAGCATGCAGTTAAGCTAGTGCAGGATGGCAAATTAGGTGATATCGAAAAAGTATTAGTTCATGTGGGAGCGCCACCAAAGCCCTATGATCTGCCACGTGAGATACTTCCGATTGATCTTAACTGGGACATGTGGTTGGGGCCAAATCCATATGTACATTACAACAAGGAGCTGAATCCACCAATATCTCTCAATCCTCCGCAAAATGAAAAGATTTGGGGAGGTTGGAGATGGTATAAAGAATTGGGGGGAGGCTTTACAACTGATTGGGGCGCCCATATGTTTGACATCGCCCAGTGGGGTCTTGGAATGGATAAAAGTGGTCCTGTAGAGGCCATACCCGCCGGATATGAAGATTATAAATTCCTCACTTATAGATATGAAAACGGCATCATTATGACAGAAGAGCCATTTAATGAAAAGAAAACAAAAGGAGTGAAATTCCAGGGTAAAGACGGGTGGCTTGAAGTATCAAGGGGATATTTCAAAGGCTCAAAAACATCATATGAACCTAATCTAAAAAAGGAATCCGGTCCGTATGAAACTAAGATCCCTCACCAGGTCAATTTTATTGAAGCGGTGAAAAGTAGAAAAGATCCACAAGTGCCGGTAGAAATTGGTCATAGAACCTGCACGGTCTGTACGCTTGGTAATATTGCGTATGATTTACGAAGACCTGTAAAATGGAATCCTTCCAGTGAAGAATTTGTCAATGACCTGCAGGCAGATCTTTACATGCATAGGGAATACAGAAAAGGGTATAGATTACCGGTGTAAACAAGGGAGCGTGCTCCCTTGTTGCGGTCGCAACTGAGCAAAAAAGCATTAAAAATCCATGAATTCGTATGTAAACAGAAGACGGAAAAAGCATGCCTGCGGCAAAGTGCTATTGAAATATTAAATTTTTTATGCACATCTAAAATTATTTAGTATGACAAACTATTAGTAATTAGTAGCTTAACTATTAATTCGAAACTTAAGCAAATGAAAAAAATAGGAAAACTGTTGATTTGGTCAGTGCTGTTAACATTCCTACTTTCATGCGCCAACAAGCATCCGGATCATTATACGATTAAAAAATTCCATCAGGAAGATGTCCCGTTTAGCAAAGCCTTAAAGGGGTATAAAATGAATGTAGGAGGCTTGGTATTTCCAAGAAGGTTACTTAACCTGAAAAAATACCTGATCGTCAGTGAAAATAAAGCAGATACGCTTATACATATTATTGATAAAAAGAATGGCAAAATTAAGAGAAGTATCGGAATTCATGGAGTTGGCCCTGGGGAGATAGGCATGCCCTGGGTTTTATACCCGGCCAATAATAACCGTGAAAATGAATTTTTTGTACATCAACTCAGCCAGAAAAAAATCGATAAATTCAATATTGATAGTAACTCTCCCTTCGCCACAGAAACCATCAAATTTAATAAATCAATGTTTTGGGGAAAAGATTTTGTTTTTTCATCGGATTCAACATTTATGACCGTCCTTTCCGATGGCAATGATAAATTTGTAGAATTTGATAAGAAAGGGAATGTCATTCAAAGGTTTGATACCTGGGATCACATGCTTGATGATGAAAGCTTACCATCAAATGTCGTGTCTTCTATTCATCAGGGGATGTTGAATGTAGGTTTGAAAAAGAATTACTTTACCCTGGCCTGCATTGGAGTGGATATGATCGAGATTTTAAACAAGCAAGCTCAGAGAATAACATCGATACGAGGGCCTATTCACCATGTACCAAAATTTACGGTGGGTTATTCATCAGGGTATCCGATGCCCATTGAGGATCGAAACACTATTATTTATTGCTACACCAATACTGTTTTTGGAGAAAAAATATTCTATGCGCTATTCTCAGGAGCAAGCGCTTTTGACGTAAATCGGGCAGTTGACGGTAAGTTCAATAACGATATATATATTTTTGATTTTGAAGGAAATGTAAAAGGCCATTATAAACTTGACCGTACAATAGCTTATTTGGCGGTAGATGAAATCGAGAGAAAGTTTTATGGTTTAACCTGGAATGAGGATCCTGCAGATATAGTAGCATTTGATTTTTAAACATTCAAATGGCCGGTTCGTATCGGCGTTGTACATTTCTCAGCTGAAGTAACAAAAGATAAATCCCCAATATCGTTTCCTGAATTTGGCCATCTATCCTACAAAATGACCACTCTAACAATTTTGTTGAAAACGTGCAACCCAAAGTGCACTATTCACATCTATAAGTATGAACTAAGAAAATAGATAATGCTTAAGAATTACTTTAAAGTTGCCATCCGAAATCTGATCAGAAATAAGTTTTACTCTACCATCAACATTGCCGGTCTCAGCATTGGTATTGCGGTAAGCATGCTCATATTATTCTACATTTTTGATGAACTCGGCTATGATCGTTTTCACAAAGATGCGGACAGAATTTATCAGGTTTATCTGAAAGCCAAATTACAAGGCACAGCGGCTGAAGGAGCAAATACTTGCGCCCCGATTGCGGAAGCAAGTAAAAATGAAATTCCCGGAGTAGATGAGTCCACCAGAATTAATCTCTGGAGAGATGTTGTAATCAGATATGAGGATAAAATTTTCACGGAGAAAAAGCTATTGCTTGCAGATTCAAATTTCTTCAGCTTTTTCACCTTCGATCTACAGGAAGGAAATGAAAATGATGTGTTGAATGAACCCAATCAAATAATTCTTACTGAAACCAGTGCAAAAAAATATTTTGGTTATGAGCTTGGGAAAGGAGAATCTCCAATGGGTAAAATGGTTTTGATGGGAACTGATAAGATCAATTGCGAGATTGTAGGCATCGTTAAAGATCCTCCAAAAAACTCGCACTTCCAATTTGATATGATGCTTTCCATGGAAACTTGGGATTTTAGTAAGCAAACTCAATGGACAAGCAATAGCTTGTATTCATATTTGAAATTAAACGAGAAGACCGATCCGGTTCGGGTTCAGGAAAATATGAAGGCGATGGTAGATAAATACATTGGGCCGGAGCTGGAACAATTTTTAGGGGTTTCTCTCGAAGAATGGCGCAAGACTGGTGATGATTATGGTTATTTTATTCAACCTATGACAGATATTCATTTGTACTCAAAAACTGATGAGAATATTGAAGCCCCCGGGAATATAGCTTATGTCTATTTACTTTCCATTGTTTCAATATTCATTATTCTAATTGCCTGCATTAATTTTATGAATCTTTCTACAGCAAGATCTGCGAGCAGGGCAAAAGAGGTAGGAATCAGAAAAACTGTTGGTGCACCAAAAAGTGGATTGGTAACCCAGTTTCTGTTGGAGTCCATCGTGATCAGCGCAGTATCTACTCTGCTGGCTTTGGGAATAATTTATTTATCACTGCCATTTTTTAACCAAATCACCGAAAAGAGTATTGGCTTCGAGTTTATTCTGTCGGATTTTTCATTGATTGCGATGTTTGTCGTTATGATCATTGTTGGCATACTCGCAGGCAGCTATCCTGCCTTTTATTTAACCTCTTTTAAACCAACTGAAGTACTGAAAGGCAAACTGAGAACCGGGGCTAAAAGTGGATTAATCAGAAGTTCTCTCGTAGTATTTCAATTCACTGTATCAGTTGGGTTGATCGTTTGTACAATGATCATTTATAAGCAATTAAAATTGGTTCAGCAAAAAAATCTGGGTTTTGACAAGGAGAATGTCTTGATTATAGATAACACCAGGACACTTGGAGACAGTAAACAATCTTTTAAAAAAAACCTGCAAAATCTTAGTGGAGTCAGAAGTGTAAGTATTGCCAATTTCGTTCCACCTCACGTTTATAGTAATAGCGTATATTTCCCAAACGGCAAACAAGAAGATGGCATATTATTTCATCAGATTTATGCAGATTGGGACTACCTCAAGACAATTGGATTGAGTATGCATTCGGGCAGATTTTTTTCAGAAGATTTTCCCTCTGATTCTACTGCGGTAATTATTAACAAAAAAGGCATGGAAACAGTGGGGTGGACCAGTCATGAGGGGAATCAAATTGCTGCACCAACAAGAGAAAAAGAAATGGAGATTTATAATGTTGTAGGGATTGTAGATGATTTTAATTTTTCATCACTTAAAGATGAAATAGAACCTCTGATTATTTTCCTTGCAGATTGGGGAAACCTGATGCCTGTCCGGCTCGGCCCTGGAAATATAAATGATAAAATCAAGGATGTGGAGGCAGAATGGAATAGGATCGCACCTGGCGAGCCATTCGATTATTCGTTTCTTGATGAGAATTTCGAATCCTTGTTCAGGGCAGAGCAACGGCTTGGGAAAATATTTATTTTATTCACTTCGCTGGCCATTTTTATAGCATGTCTCGGATTGTTTGGACTTGCATCTTTCATTGCAGAACAAAGATCCAAGGAAATAGGTATCAGAAAAGCCATGGGGGCCAGCATCTCCAGCGTAGTGGTTTTACTGTCAAAGGAATTCACAAAATTGGTATTTATATCTATTATCCTTGCCGTGCCCCTTGTCATCTATCTTATGAACTGGTGGCTTGAAAGCTTTGCATATAAAACCGAGATAGGGGTGATAAGCTTTGTGATTGGAGGATTATCGGCTTTGGCAATTTCATGGTTAACTGTAAGCTATCAGTCTTTTAAAGCAGCAATTGCAAATCCTACCAAATCGCTGAGATACGAGTGATTTGCCGGGTATTGGGTGCTGGGTTCCATCTGGTACGCTTTTGCAAAACATTCTATTTATGTGCCCCATTTACAGTGGTGACCCAATGCAAGGTAAAAGTTGAGAGTTATAAGTTAAGAGCTGAATGGTCAAAGCTAAATGGTATAATCAGAAAGGTAAAAAGGGTTACGAATTGCGATTTTCAAGGACCCAGAACCCAGAGCCTTGAACCCCGGTCATCAACACAGCATGCTTGTAGTGAGCTATAAGCTGACAGTCAATTATTGATCAAAATACTGATTTTCTCATGAATGACCGGGTTGGCTGCGATTGCTGAATAATTTTGATTAACGGATTGATTCGATAAGTTATACTCAATTTGATTTCCATAGATATCTGTTACTTTCACCCCCGCTTCTTTCATGATTAAGTGAAGTGCTGCAATGTCCCAGATTTTCATGGTTTGATTGATTGCGACTCCAAGCTTTCCTTCAGTAGTATAACAAAAATCTATCAGACTGTTTGTAGAACGCATATTTCTACAGTTTTGGACAAGCCTTTTAATGATCTGAACCTCCTTTTCTGTTTTTGATAGATCTTCAGAAAAATCCAGCGAATAGCAGCATAAAATATTTTTCAAATCAACCTCTCTACCCGTATGGATTGGTAAATCATTTTTATATGCCCCTCCATCTTTTCTTGCATAATACAATTCATCGCTCATGGGGAGATAAGCGCCTGCAAGTAAAGGCCGTTGGTCTATTAACAGCGCAATCAGCACTCCAAACCAAGGGATTTGTGCGGTATAATTTGATGTACCATCCAAAGGGTCAATCACCCATGTGTACTGACTTTCTTTATTTACAAATCCATTTTCCTCTCCGAGAATATTATGATCCGGATAGATATCTTCGATCAAATTTATGATTACTTTTTCTGATTTAAAATCCGTCTCTGTAACAATATTACTTTGATCATGCTTTGTTTCATATATGGAAGTTTTACCAAAATCTTGTTTTAGTACTTCACCCGATTTGTAAAGTAAGTTCTTTAGAAAATTTACTGTCATGATGAATGATTTATAGCAAAATACGAAATTAACTATTGCTGCCAAATCGGTAAATTCTAACCATTAAAAAAGCTGTGTGCTTGATTACTCGAAAAGAAAATTCCCAATATTATAGAATAAATGTGAAAGCGACTTTATTTTTATAATTTATAGAAATAATTCTTCCGCAGTAATGAGTATAAAAGAAAAATTAAAAAATAAGTATTCAATATTGGTAATCATCGATATAGCAATGATGATCATACTTATATTGAATTTAACATTGATAATATTTGACTTGACATTTTCAGTTTCATTTGTAAGTCAATTATTTAAGGAGCATTTTCCGGGCTTTTACAACCTTTACAATGACTATGTACACGTCAATTTTCATGCAATTGATTTGGTATTCGTCATTATATTTTTATCCGAATTCTTTTTTAGCTGGACTCTGGCCGTCATTCAGAAAGTCTATCATAAATGGTTTTTCTATCCATTTCTACATTGGTATGACCTCATCGGCTGTATCCCTGTTGGTTCATTGAGATTTGTGAGAATTTTACGGGTGTATTCTATTCTTATCAGATTGCACAATTTGAAAATTATTGATTTGACCAATACATATTTCTATATAAAATTTAAAAAATATTATGGAATTATTGTCGAGGAGGTGTCAGACAGGGTTGTTGTGAAAATTCTTGAAGGTGTTCAGGATGAGATATACGATGGGGGGCCAGTTATGGACAATATTATCAATGATGTTATAAGACCAAAGCAGGATTTAATCGTAGAATGGGTTTCGAGAAGATTGGGAAATGCTTTAGAGCGGGATGTGCTGACGAGAAAAGAAGAGATTGGATCTTATGTGGAAAATTTAATTTCCGATAGCCTGAGGAAAAACAAAGAGTTGAAAACAATTCAGCAAATTCCGGTGATGGGTAATTTAATTGCTGAGACCATTGAAAAAACGATTAGCGATATCATCAATAATATTATCGAAAAATCTCTAAATGATTTGGCATCATATAAAAACAGGGCATTGGTGAAAGACGCCACAGATATTATTATTAATACGATTGAGCACAAGGATGAAGAGGCGGAGCTTAGTGAAATCTTCACCAGTGTCTTGGTCGAGGTGATAGAAATCATGAAAAAACAAGTTCAAATTCAAAAATGGAAGTTGAAAGAGAGGGCAGAAAGCGATGATGAAATCACTGAAAAAGAAGCTGTTGAGTTTTTGCTTTCTGATAATATTGTCAACAATGAGTAAATTATTTTTCTCACATCTATATCAAAATCGTTTAGTTAAGCGCCTATTATCTCTCTCTGGAGAGGGTGAAGGGAGAGGTAGGACAATTATCTTCTTAACTAAACAACATTGACTTATTTATTTTTACTTATATCCGGGAAGAACTATCAAACATTTAAGTTATAATTTCATTAATTTTGCGGGCTAATTGGTGATAGTATGGAAAAGGAAGCAGAAGTACTGATTCGGAATCATGGTTATTTAAAATTACCGGTTGATCCAACAATGAACCTTGAAAAAGAGATCAACAGGCTGAAACGTGAGAAAAATGCCATTATTCTCGGACATTTTTATATAACACCTGATCTCCAGGAAATATCTGATTTTATAGGAGATAGCCTTGGATTGAGTCAAAAAGTAGAACAGACGGATGCTGATATTATTGTTTTTCTGGGGGTTCATTTTATGGCTGAAACCGCTAAAATTTTAAATCCCGGCAAAAAGGTTATTATCCCGGATATGAATGCCGGTTGTTCATTGGCAGAATCGGCCCCGGCTGATAAGTTTGCGGAATTCAAGGCTCAGTACCCGGATCATAAAGTTATTTCATATATAAATTGTAGTGCAGATATTAAAGTGCTGTCTGATGTAATATGTACGTCATCCAACGCAGACGCTATTGTCAGCAGTTTCGACAAAGATCAAAAACTGATTTTTGCTCCGGATAAGAACCTTGGGAATTACATCAACAGCAAAACCGGACGGAATATGATATTGTGGGATGGGGCCTGCATGGTACATGAAAAGTATTCGTTAGAGAAAATTCTCGATTTAAAGGAGCTTCATAAAGATGCAGAATTCATAGCTCATCCTGAATGTGAAAAACCACTCTTGCTGGCAGCTGATTTTGTTGGATCAACCACCGCATTGCTAAAGTATCCTCAAAAGAGTACGTATAAAAAGTTTATTGTGGCAACGGAAAGCGGCATTTTACACCAAATGCAAAAGGACAGCCCCAATAAAGTTTTTATTCCAGCTCCATCTATTGATTCCACCTGTGGTTGCAATGATTGTACATTTATGAAGCTTAATTCTATGGAAAAGCTTTACTTGTGCCTTGAGCATGAACAGCCGGAGTTGAAACTTGATCCGGCTGTGATTGAAAAAGCCAAAATTCCCATTCAGAGAATGTTGGATATTTCTAAAAAATATAAACTATAAACATCAAATTGTCGAAAATAATTAAATCAGACTTCCTGGTTATTGGTAGTGGCATTGCAGGTTTGAGCTATGCATTAAAAGTTGCCGAATATGGAAAAGTGCATGTTATTTCAAAGAAGGATGCCGGTGAGACCAATACATCTTTTGCCCAGGGAGGAATAGCCTCTGTTTCCAAAAAGAATGACAGCGTTGAAAAACACATTCAGGATACACTTATAGCAGGCGCCGGCCTTTGCCATAAGGATGCCGTTGAATACGGACTTTCCGAGGCTCCGGAGAGAATCAAGGATCTGATTGGTTGGGGTGTCAAGTTTACGAAAGATGATAAGGGTGTTTATGATCTGGCAAAAGAGGGGGGACATTCAAAGCATAGAATATTGCATGCTGCAGACCTTACAGGCGCTGAAATTCAAAGGGCGCTTCTCTCGAAAGCAAAGGCCAATCCAAATATAGAGATATTTGAACATCACCTGGCAATAGATTTAATTACCGAACACCATGTGTTGGGCAACCTTCAATCCGCCTTCAATATCTGTTTTGGGGCCTATATACTTTGCACTAAAGAAAATTGTGTAGTTCCGTTTCAGGCAAATTATACAATACTTGCTACAGGCGGTGCTTCAAAAGTTTTTCTTCATTCTACCAATCCTGATATCGCCACTGGAGATGGTGTCGCCATGGCATATAGGGCAGGGGTGAGAATCGCAAACATGGAGTTTGTTCAGTTTCATCCTACATCTCTTTACAATCCGGGGAAAAGATCATTTCTTATTTCAGAAGCCTTAAGAGGATTCGGCGGAAGGCTCGTCAACGGCGAAGGAGAAAGGTTTATGCCAAAATATGATAAAAGAGCTGAGCTGGCACCGAGAGATATCGTAGCGAGGGGCATTGATGCGGAGATGAAAAAAAGAAATGAAGATTGTGTTTTTTTAGATATGCGCCATCTCAATTCTGATGAAGTTAAATCACGATTTCCTAATATCGCAAAATGGTGTCAACAATCTATAGATAAAGATATTTCTAAAGATTTGATTCCGGTTGTTCCTGCGGCGCATTACTTCTGTGGAGGAATTATGACGTCATTGACAGGGCAAACCTCCATGCAAAATTTATTTGCGATAGGAGAAGCTGCCCACACGGGACTTCATGGAGCTAACAGGCTTGCGAGCAACAGCCTCATGGAAGCATTGGCTTTTAGTCACAACGCCGCCTTAAAATTTATAAGAAAAAGACCGAGAAATTTTGGTACAGTAATTATACCTGAATGGGACGAGAGCGGGATTGTTGATGAAAAAGAGTGGGTTTTGACAAGGCACAATCAAAAGGAAATTCAAAATATCATGTGGGACTATGTTGGAATTGTCAGGTCAAAAAAACAACTCAACAGGGCAAAAAGGAGAATTCAATTGATCTACCAGGAAGTTGAGGACTATTATAAGAAATCAAAAGTATCAGGTGAGCTGGTTGAATTGAGAAACCTTTCTGCAATTGCCTTTCTCATTATAACCTCAGCTTTGAGGCGTAATGAAAGCAGAGGATTGCACTACATGACTGACTTTCCCAATAAAAGCGATAAGTTCTTAAAAGATACAATTATTTAGAATCATTCTAAAAAACTTTTTACCTTAGCAAGTAATAGAAACAACCTTGAACAATTTGATTTGTGATGTTGTTCGGTTAGTTGTAGGGCGAAAGAAAATTAACCTAATCGGATGAGTATAACTTTAGAAGAAAAGCAAAATGTTGTCATCAAATTTGCCGGTGATTCCGGCGATGGGATGCAACTTGTAGGTACACAATTTACCAATAATACTGCCTCAGTCGGTTATGACCTGGGCACATTTCCTGATTTCCCGGCTGAGATAAGAGCACCACAGGGGACCATTCCGGGAGTTTCGGGATTTCAAATACATTTTGGCAGTACGGAGATTTACACACCCGGAGATTCCTGCGATGTATTAGTAGCTATGAATGCTGCGGCTCTCAAGAGCAACTTACACCATGTAAATAAAGGAGGAATTCTCATCCTGAATACAGCAGGGTTCGATTTAAGAAACCTGAAGCTTTCAGGTTATGATATCAATCCTTTGGATGATGGGCACCTCACAGCCTACGTTGTTTACAAAATCGATATCACAAAGCTGACCAGGGAAGCTTTACTGGATATTGAAATGGGCGTCAAGGAAAAGGACCGGTCTAAGAATATGTTCGTACTCGGTTTTATTTATTGGCTTTACAACAGAGATCCTGCGAGTACCATTCAATTTATCGAAAGCAAATTTAAAAATAAAAATGATGTCAGAGAGGCAAATATAAAGGCTTTAAAAGCAGGGTTTAATTACGGAGATATTACTGAAGCGTTTTCCAGTAGATTTAAAGTGAAACCTGCAAAAATGGTTCCGGGTACCTACAGAAGTATTACCGGAAATCCGGCCCTGGCTTTAGGATTGGTTGCCGCAGCACAAAAAACCGGATTACAACTCTTTTATGGAACTTACCCTATTACCCCGGCGAGCGATGTACTTCACGAGCTGGCGAAGTTTAAAAATTTTGGAGTAAAGACATTTCAGGCCGAAGACGAGATAGCCGCAGTATGTATGGCAATTGGCGCTGCATTTGGTGGAAACCTCGGCATAACGGGAACTAGCGGACCTGGTTTGGCTTTGAAGGCTGAAGCTATAGGTTTGGCCGTAATGTTAGAATTGCCTTTGGTGATATTGAATGTTCAAAGAGCGGGTCCGAGTACCGGTTTGCCTACAAAAACGGAACAATCAGATCTTTTGCAGGCAGTTTATGGTAGAAATGGCGAGAGTCCGTTACCGGTAATTGCAGCTTCAACTCCATCATCATGTTTTGATGTTGCTTTTAAAGCGGTAAAAATAGCGGTAGAACACATGACGCCGGTTTTGGTTTTGACAGACGGATATATTGCCAATGGCGCTGAGCCATGGAAATTTCCAAAATCAGCAAGCCTTGATGATATTGACGTTAATATATTAAAAAGTAAGGAAGGGGATGAAAAATTCATGCCGTATCTCCGGGATGAAAATCAGGTAAGAAAATGGGCGGCGCCTGGTGTTAAAGGTCTGGAACACAGGATTGGTGGTTTGGAAAAAGAAGATATAACTGGAAATGTCTCCTATGATCCTGAAAACCATCAGAAGATGGTAAAGATCCGGGAGGAAAAGATTGATAAGATTGCAGATTTTATTCCGGAGCAGGAAATTGATTCCGGCAAGGATTCCGGAAAAGTTTTGGTACTGGGATGGGGTTCCACCTACGGATCCATTAAAAGCGCTGTTATAGAACTTATAAATGAAGGTTACGAAGTATCTCATGCCCAGGTGACTTATATAAAACCATTTCCGAAAAATTTAGGCCCCCTTATGGGCAGGTTTGACTGTATTTTGATACCGGAAATCAACAATGGTCAACTCATCAAATTGATCCGTGATAAATACCTCATTGATGCGATAGGATTTCATAAAATTAAAGGAACTCCAATAACTAAAAATGAGTTAAAAGACAAAATATTAAAGGTGTATCCGAAGGCCTGACTGAGAATCTGAAGATCAGATTAATTGTCAAAATGTAACTTTGAGATTTATTTAAATTGCTCGTTTCATAAAGAAAGTAAATATGAAAATTAAAGCGCCAGTAAAAAGACCGGTTAAGTCAAAAGACCAAAATAATGGAGGTTTGTCATCCAGAGATTTTGTTTCAGGGCAGGAGGTAAGATGGTGTCCGGGGTGCGGGGATTATTCCATTTTAAAGCAGATGCAAACAATTCTTCCTCAAACCGGTGTAGATAAAAAGGATATTGTATTTATATCCGGAATTGGATGCTCCTCCCGGTTCCCTTATTACCTGGATACTTTTGGAATGCATAGTATTCATGGAAGGGCAACCGCAATAGCCAGTGGGCTAAAAGCAACACGTCCGGAATTGAGTATATGGATTGCTACAGGAGATGGAGACGGGCTTTCTATTGGAGGGAATCATATGGTACATTTGCTCAGAAGGAATCTGGATGTGAATATTTTACTTTTTAACAATGAAATATACGGTCTAACCAAGGGTCAGTATTCTCCAACTTCCAGCATGGATAGCATCACGAAATCAACGCCTTCGGGCTCGTTGGATCACCCATTCAATCCATCGGCATTTGCGATGGGAGCCGAGGGGACTTTCATTGCCAGGACAATGGATAGAGACCCAAAACATCTTCAGGAAATGCTAAAGAGATCTCATGGTCATAAGGGTACATCTTTCCTCGAGATCTATCAAAACTGCAATATTTTCAATGATGGGGCATTTTTCAGTTTTACTGAAAAGGATAATAAAAAGCAAAATTCACTTTTTGTGGAGCATGGGAAACCAATGGTTTTCGGACAGGAAGAAGAATTTGGGATCAGACTTCAATGTACACGGCCAGAAGTTGTCAACTTAAATGATGCCTACAGCATGGATGATTTATGGATCCATGATGAAAATGATGCTATAAAAGCGAATATACTTATTCGGATGGAATCGCTGTATCCCGATCAGAATTTCCCCAGACCATTTGGCGTATTTTATGCGAGCCAGCGTGCGATATATGAGGTGCTTCTCGAAGAGCAAATAAATAATGCGATAGCCCAAAAGGGAAAAGGAGATCTCGATGCATTGATTGCCGGAACAGAGACTTGGGTGATTGAGTGAAAGTAAATGTTAAATGCTTTATAATATTCTACAAGAGTAGAAAATAAGCCGATTACGGTCTATGAGCCAATTCCGACGGTTAATAAAAGAAGGAATGTACCAGTTATGAGGGCTTAATAGACAAAAAGGAGGCTGAAACCTCTGTAAGTTTCTGATATTCATAGCTTTGCATCAAATGAAAGCTTATGAATAAAAAAAGTGTGTTTTTTGCAAAAGTTCCATTATTAAGAAAAATGGTAAAATTCGGGGA
>JAJRQT010000036.1 GCA_024280115.1 Bacteroidota bacterium
CATCCCGGATATATGGCTATGTACTTACTGAGGGCTTTTATAATCGTTGTGGAAATTTCGAGGGATAGGAAGGCAAATGCAATCTTCAAATTTTAGCTGATACTCGATGGAAAGCCTCTTGAAACAAAGGCTATATCCATTAAGGGTTTTAGTGGTAAATTAAAAGATAGTGCAAGTAATGAAAATTGAATATAAATTGAAACGAAAGTGCTCCGAAATCCCTTACTGGGTATAGCCCAACCGTTGCAATTAATAAATAAAAGATAAAACAAGATAAATGCCAGAATCAGAAATTGAAAAGTGGGTTGAATCACAAGAATATCAGGTACAACTTGATTCCTTAGGAAAAATCATTGATTATCTCAATCCAGAGATAACAAGGGATAATAAACCAGAAGAAAGAATAAGACAAAAAACAGCACATATTTTACATAAAGAATATGGTTATCCTAAGGAGTTAATTGCATTCGAAAAGACGATTAATATCGGTCGTGAAAAGAAACGAGCGGATATTGTAATCTATCAAGATAAATTAGCCAATAAAGAAAATGATCAAGGAAAAATACTTTTGATAAGTGAGGTGAAGACACCTTCTATAAAATCTCAAGATGGACAACTTGATTCATACATATCTGCTACATCAGCCCAAGGTGGATTTTGGACTAATGGCTCTACAATAGACTTTTATAGGAAAGATGCAGATAACAATACAATAGTTACGTGGCTAGGCATTCCTAAATATGGACATGCTTGGGACAGCATTGGAAAGTATAAAAAATCCGATCTTATTGAACCAATTGACCTTAAACTAGCATTTCAAAGATGCCATAATGCAATTTATAGATCTGGTATTGACTCTGAAGATGTTGCCCTTGACATGGTACGAATAATTCTTTCTAAGATTGAGGATGAATCAAGTTCAAAAGAGGAATGTGATTTTCACATTACACCTGATGAATATCAAGATGATGACCTTTTAAAAAGTGCCTGTAATAGGGTTAGAGTTCTTTTCTCGAAAGTGAGAGATCGTTACCCTGACGTATTTGGAAAACATGAAGAGATTACAGCATCAGACAAACAGTTAGCAATTGTAATTTCTTTTCTTCAACAATACTCATTCTTGGACGCGCCTTATGATGTAATTGGCACAGCTTATGAAATATATGTTGCCTCTCATCTAAAAGGAGAACGTGGACAATTTTTTACTAGTAGATTAGTAGTTGACATGATGGTAAGAGTTCTTAACCCATCAGACAAAGATGTTGTTCTTGATCCTGCATGTGGTTCTGGAGGCTTTTTAGTAACCTCTATGAATTTTATGTTCAAAACAATCGAATCATCATCAAGAACCCAAAATGCAAAAGAGATTCTAAAAAGAAATGTAGTTCATCAAATTTATGGTGCAGATATATCTCCAAAACTTGTAAAGATTGCAAAGGCCAATATGCTAATTGGTAAAGATGGACATGGAGGTATTGAACAAAATAATAGTCTAGATAAAATCATCAATTTTTCTGCACACTTTCAAGAAAAAGCTGGAAAAGAAAAACCAACGATAATTCTAACCAATCCGCCATTTGGTTCAGGTCATGATATTCGTATAAAGGATACTAAAATTCTTTCAAATTTTAAAACAGGATACGTATGGTCTGTTGATAATAAAGGTGATGTTATTTATGGTGATACTACTAATTCAAAACAAGGAGTAGCTCCCGAAATATTATTTTTAGAAAGATGCATTGAGTGGTTAAAACCAGGTGGGAGATTGGGTATTGTTATGGCCAAGGGACAGCTTGATAATAGAGAGGCATATGCAATAAGAAAATTTGTTTTAGAGAAAACAAAAGTGTTAGCAGTAGTTAATTTGCACGAAGATACTTTTGAGCCATTTGTTGGTTCTAAAGCTTCTGTCATATTTCTTGAAAAAACCTTGAATAAGCCACCCAAAAATTATAAAATTTACATGGCACTTTCCAATAAAGTTGGTCAAACGAGTCGTGGAGAGGCAATTTTTAAAAAGGATAAAGAAGGAACTCCAATTGTAAAAAATGGTTCTCATGTCCTTGATGAAGATCTAGGTCTTATTGCAGAAGACTATCATAATTTTGTCAATAATGCCTTGAATGAATCTCCTTTCAGATTCTCTATTGAATTTGAGAATATTGACCAAACTGATTTTTCTTTTAACCCCATAAGATATCTTCCAAAGCACAATGCAGCACTCGAAAAAGTCCTATCATTAGGTGATAATGAAGAATTTGAAATTCATAGATTAGGGGATCTGGGAAGAGTCTTTAATGGACCAAGATTTAAACGACCATATGCAGACATAGGTGTAACTGAAGGGGAAACTATTAGGAAATATTTTACAGGTACCGCAATTACTCAATTAAGTGGTGAAAATGTAAAATACCTTGATAGTAGTAAAGCAAATAAGCAAACGAAAAAACATCTTAATTCTTTAACTATTTATAAAGGTTATATTGTTATATCTGATTCAGGTACTTTAGGTAGGGTAACATATATTCTTAATCAACATGATGGACATGTTGCAACTAATAACTTAATTCGAGTTGTTATAGAAGATTTAGATTTGAGAGGATATGTTTTTCAGTTCTTGAAATCTGATATTGGACAAAGTTTAATGCTTAAAACAGCTTATGGCACAAATCAAGAACACTTGGAACCAGATGTAATTTCAGAGGTTCCAATACCTATTCCAAAAAATATAAAATTATTAAAGAAAATTGGAGGTTCTGTAATAGAATCAATAGAAAGTTTAGAGAAGTCTATTAAGCTCAATAATATATCCGAGATTAACTTAAAAGACATGATAAAATAACTGCAACCAATAATATGGAATCAAATTTAAGTGGGTCCAGGGGACCCTACTAAATTTTTCCATTTGCCGTGCCTACGGCAGATAAATTGAACCCCGATCTGCATCGGGGCAGGCTAAACCTATTGGGGGCTAGAGAGAGACAATTGTCTGTGTAATTTCAATCTTTTATTTTTTATGGGCAGGGGTTCATCACCTTTCCCTTGCAAGGCTGATAAACCCAAATTCTTTGTTCGAATTTGGTCAAACCTCGTTGACCTTCCTGAGTTTTTGACATTTGCGTCTTCATAATATTATATTTTTGATTATGAAGAGTTCAACGATAACTTATCTAACTCAAAGAATTGCTACCTTTAGGTTTGGTTCAACAATCGCCATGCAGTCAAGGCGGCAATAATGTATGTTGACATATCATCAATTATTATTAACTTTAATTATTCGGGGACAGTTACGCAGGTGTAAATTCCGCCTCGCCTCATAGCTAAACCCGTTGTGCCTCATTAAAATGAAAAATCTGAGTCAAATATTAAAGTTGTTAACAATCGCATTAATACTCTTTGCCCATAAGGCTTTAGGACAGAGCCGTTTTATTGGAGACACATTTGGAGAATTGAAGCCAGTGGAACTATTTTCTACTTCTTCAACAGGAAAATATAATGTGACTTTTGTGGAAAATCATTATGTGTTAAAAGTAAATAAAAAAGAACTAATAAATTCGCTCAAAAAAGACTCTGTTCAGGTGAACAAAGAACACAAACATATTTATGGAATAGTTGTTAATTACCTCGAAGAGACAGATAACTTAGTCTTTGAGTATGTTTGGACACAAGCAGAAGATTTTGATAATATTAGTTGGTTTGAAACAGAAAAACTTGGAGAAAGAAATTTGACAAAGAAAGTTTTAAAGGGGGCATTGTGTGCGATGATTGACAACGGAAAATTTGAGCTTATTGAAGATGGACAAAGAGTGAAGAAATATTTTTTTGAACGCATTGACTCTAATTATGGAGGTAACGTTAAAGGCGTTTTTTCATCATCAAAAAGACTAATATGGATATGTCCGCCATTTATTATTGATTAAAATAACGAGGCACTATAATATGGAATCAAATTTACGTGGGTCCAGGGGACCCCACTAAATTTTTCCATTTGCCATGCCTACGGCAGATAAATTGAACCCCGATCTGCATCGGGGCAGGCTAAACCTATTGGGGGCTATTGTCAGGGGAATACCTGTGTAATTTCAATGTTTCGGTTTTCTGCCATCGAAACGGATTTTTCAGAAGTTCTACGAGTTGGGAGCCTGTAAATTTTCTTATAACGGAACATTTCATAAGCTGAAAGAATACCATTTGTTGATAAAGCTGTAAATTTTCGATCATTAGAAGATCCAGGGCACAGGTTATCTGCCACTTCATTTGAGGTGTTTGATCATGCGATATGGTTTCCGGGACTAACTGCATTTTCTAAAGTTCGGAGATCCTCTTAGTCTTGGTAGTTCCTGAATACATATCAATACTCCTTCCCCACATTCCTGCCTGCCCGCCGTGGCGGGGACACAAATCAGGATCAATGCCCTTGGTGATGCGCAACACATCCTTTACCGTATATTTGGGCTTTGACTCTTGCACTTCCATAGCAAGGCTAAGCCTGATCATGAGCTAAGTCTTCGTTTGAAGCTGGTCAGAGCTCGTTGACTTTCCTGAGTTTTTGACATTTCATTCTTCATAATTATATATTTTTGATTATGAAGAGTTCAACGATAACTTATCTAACTCAAAGAATTGCTACCTTTAGGTTTAGCCTGCCCCGGTTTTCATCGGGGGTTCAACAAAAAATATAGTGCATGCCGCAAGTGGTTGTAAATATGAGCGATAGAGCTTTTATGAAAGTCGATTGTAAATTGAAAGTGAATAGCTTTAAAATGCGGTACGCACCACAGCCAGGCCGTTATGAGCAATTTAATAAATGGGTACAGTCCTAAAAAAGTATGACAAAGAAACAAACAAAACGAATACTCAGAATAGTATTTATTATTGGATCCATAACCTCCTTGTTCTTTGTGCCATGGATACTTGTATGGGCATGGATACTGCCAATGCCTGACACAATCCAAGAACAAGCAGACGAGGCGATTGATCATGGATTTGATGGAATTATTGTCTATGTGGACGAAGCAGGCAAACCACCAGCATTTTATACTGCTGGCTGGAAAGACCGAAAAAATAAAATACCTGCCGACCCGAAAGCCCTATTCAAGATTGCCAGTATCAGCAAGTTATATGTCGCTGTTGCTATCACCAAATTAGTCAACGATAAACGTTTGTCTTTAGATAAAACGCTCGCTGATTATTTTCCAGAACTTGTGGGAAGAATTGAAAATGCTGAGAAAATCACCTTGAGATTGATGGTGCAACACCGGAGTGGCATTCCCATTTTTACCGACCATCCTGGTTATTGGGATAATCCACAAGAAAGCAGTAAAGATGTACTTGAATACGCACTTGATTTGCCAGCTAACTTCGAACCAGGTGAAGACTATGAATATTGTAACACCAATTATTTGTTGCTTTCCAGACTCATTGACAAAGTGGTGGGTTATAGCCGTCACCAATATATCAAAGAAGAAATTTTGATACCACTCGAACTGAACAGTACTTTCAGTTCGCTTAGTGAAGTGAATATAGACGATGTGATGAGTGGCTATTACGTTGGATACGAGGCTGATTTAAAGACTAATGATTATGGCTCAATGTTAGCTACAGCACAGGATGTGGGCGTATTCTTGCGGGCATTAAACGATGGTTCTATGTTTGATGAAGGTGAACAGGAAATCTATTCCTCAATTTACGTGTATGAACATGGAGGTCTGCTTCCAGGCTATCAGAGTCTTGCAGAATACCATAAAGACATCGACACGGTTGTTATTCAATTTATAAACACAACTAATTTTGATGGATACGACTGGAATTTATCGGAAATATTAATTAACCGTATTGTAAAAATACTGAGGAATAAAAAAAGCTCATAATAATATGGAATCAAATTTACGTGGGGTCCTGGGGATCTCACTAAATTTTTGAACCCCGATCTGCATCGAGGGGTTAACACAACAATATAAATCAGCTGGCGGGCTGGTGCAAAATCGTTCTAATGAACTTTAAATCAATATAACTGAGAACAAAAAGCGTGGTGCTTTAAGTGCCAGCTACTTAATATTGCAAACCGTTACCAGCAAGCGTTGAAAGCGACACTGCAACAAGAATAATAAGTTTAAGAGAGAAAAGGAGATTCATTTTGACAAGTGAATACAGACATGAAGATGATTAAATAAATAGACAATAAGTAAGTTGTTTTTGCAGACTATATAGAAAAAGGCATAGGATAATGAAGATGCTGTGAAGATTAAACTTTATTTTTAAAATGACATGAAAAATATAGATAAAAGAAGTTTAGAAAATGCTTTTCACTTGTTTGAAACAGGTGATATTGATAAAATTGAAATTGGCACAACAAAAGGATTGCAACAAATACATAGGCATCTTTTTAACAAACTGTATGATTTTGCAGGACAAATACGTACAAAAAACATATCAAAAGGTGGTTTTAGGTTTGCAAACGCTTTGTACTTGAACGAGATTTTGATAAAAATTGAGCAAATGCCCGAAAATACTTTTGAAGAAATCATTGCGAAATATGTAGAAATGAACATTGCCCATCCCTTTATGGAAGGAAACGGCAGAACAATGCGGATATGGTTGGATATGCTCCTGAAATCGAGACTGAAAAAAGTGGTGAACTGGCAGTTTGTGGACAAGACTCTTTACATGCAGGCAATGGAAAGAAGTCCTATTAACGACTTGGAGATAAAAACATTACTTTCAACCAACCTGACTGATGAAATTAATAATCGAGAAATTATTTTTAAGGGCATAGAGCAATCCTATTATTATGAAGGATACGAGAAAGAGGACGATGATGAATGAGAAGACCAATAATATTAATCGTTAACAAATACTTTTGACATGCACCAGCTGGTAATAATTTGGAATCAAATTTACGTGTGTCCGGGGGACATCACTAAATTTCTGAACCCCAATCTGCACCGGGGCAGGCTATTGTCTGGAGAATACCTGTATAATTTCAATCTTTTGTAGCCATAGGTTCATCACCTTTCCCTTGCAAAAACTGACAAACCCCAATTCTTTGTTTGAAGCTGGTCAAAGTTCGTTGACCTTCCTGTGTTTTTGACATTTGTGTCTTCATAATTTTATATTTTTGATTATGAAGAGTTTAACGATAACCTATCTAACTCAAAGAATTGCTACCTTTAGGTTTGGTTCAATAATCAATATAATCCCCTGTTATTATTGACTTTTAATATCAGGAATTTCATAAATTATAGATGGTATTTTAAAAAGATTTTCGGTTTTTAAAATAAATTATCTTTGCCTGTGTTATTTGATAATTACTATCTTTGAAGTATTCAAAATTACCTTATTAAATGCATTTCACAACTAAAGAAATATTCGCATTATTATCTAAAGGGGATATCTAAAATTAACTTATTGAAATTCAGATAGATGTGTTATCTTAGCATCAAAGAATATTAGATGGCACAAATATACAAACCCACTGGCACAAACAGTTTATTTCCCGAAGAATTCAGG
>JAJRQT010000037.1 GCA_024280115.1 Bacteroidota bacterium
ACACTTTCTTCTTGGCTTAAAAAAGATTTTCTACCCCAAATTGACAATACAGCCTGTCAGGCTCCTTGGCGTAAAAAGACACATTATCAGTTAGTTAATGAAATATTAAAGCCCTAAGGTTAACGACTATGGTGAGGACACAAACCAAGGCGAATAAGCGATGGTTCCTTAACTTATTGACATTGGCCTGTTCGGCAGACAGGTCTTCACAAGTCTTTATTCAGTTATGGTATGGGCAGTGAAGACACAGCCTATGGCGAACAATTTAGAAGCATGATTTGGCGTGATGTAAAATCAAGCGTGTCATAACAGTTTCTTCAAAAAATGCAATTAGTTGAGAATTACAGAAGGTTGGTTGAAAATAATTTTTTCTATAATCCAAACCTGTAACATTTGGGTGTTCTTTAAAAAAGTCAAAGAATGGCGATTAACCGGGATGTCGGTAGAATAACTGATTTTGTGATGGGCGATAAAATGGAAAATAAATGTTTAACTATAAATTATAAAAAAATGAAAACGAATTATTTAATGATCGCATTATTGTCTATGGGGCTACTCCAGTTAACCGCATGTGGAGAGGCCTCTGATGAAATTATCGAAAACGAAGTTGAAGTTGTTGCTGATGCTCAGGGTGAAAGCTCAGAAATCAACAGTTTTATTGATCAGCTTCCTATGGGTGAGTTGACTGACGCAGAAATAAGTGGTGTAATTTTTATGAGGGAGGAAGAAAAGCTGGCTCGTGATGTTTATCTGACACTTTACGACAAATGGTCACTATTACCGTTTAAAAATATTAGCAAAAGTGAGCAGGTGCATATGGATGCCGTTCTCAATTTGCTGAATCGTTACGGACTTGAAGATCCAGCGGAAGGAAATGATATTGGAGAGTTCACGGATGCACACCTTCAGGAACTCTATGATGAACTGATCGAAAGAGGTCTTCAGAGCAAGGTAGAAGCATTGAAAGTAGGGGCTTTGATCGAAGAAGTGGATATAGAAGATCTGCAGCGTCTATTGGACAATGATATTAAAAGCCAGGATGTTCAATTTGTATTGAGCAATCTTAAACGCGGTTCGACCCATCATTTAAAAGCATATGTAAACGTCCTGAAAAGGTATAATTTTAATTACGTTCCCGACATTTTGGACATTGAGGAATTTAATGAAATCGTTAGCTGATCGGGTATATACATTGTGCTTCTTTGGATAAAGTACAAAATTTAGCTTTTCTCTACATTGAAAAATCACGGTAATTTTTCCTTCCGTGATTTTTTTTGTCAAATAAATGCTTTTGTTTACAACGCCAATTCAAAACTATCTAAATCCTTAATAACCTCAACTCGATTTTTGTTATCATTTAAAACCATCATTGGTAGCCTTCAGGGCAGGTTTTAGGCCTTGGTAGGCGTGGCAATTTGTCAACTAAGAGACTGCCGGGCTTTTACCAGCCCATAACCTAAACAAAAAAGCTCGCCGTGACGTTATTCGGTGTTTTTAAACCGAACTCAGGTTAATACTAACTGACTGTTTTCCAGATGATAAAAAATTACCCAATGTATTAGGGGGTGCCATCTCCTTTGGGGTTTTTATTTAAATGGTACTTGTTGAATATGTCAGCAACAATTCCAAATAATTGTAATTTATTTACAAATGTTATCGAGCACACTAATTATGTGTTCGATAACAATTTGTTTTTTATTTTTGATTTGAAATTGAGTCTGTGCATTTTTGCATTGTGAAAATGCGAAATAGAAGTTGTTGGATTTTAAGTTTAATTGAAAGTTACTCGTGAATAAAAATAGTGAAAAGGAACCGTCCATTGTAGTATTGGCAGCAGGGTTGGGCTCAAGGTATGGAAGCCTGAAGCAGATTGATCAGTTTGGCCCCTCGGGGGAAACCATTATTGATTATTCTATTTACGATGCCATCAGGGCGGGATTTAAAAAGGTGGTTTTTATTATTCGGAAGAATATTGAAGAGGAGTTCAAGGAAGTATTTGTCGGGAAGTTTAGTGACCTGATGGAAATTGACTATGCGTTTCAGGAAATTGATATCGTCCCGGATGGAATAATAGTTCCAAACGAAAGAATAAAGCCCTGGGGAACCGGGCATGCTGTAATGATGGCTGCCGAAAAAGTTGACAGTCCTTTTGCGGTAATTAATGCCGATGATTTTTATGGAGCACATTCATTTCAATTGTTATTTGATCATCTCAACGGTTTAGATGTCAATGAATTAAACGCGTGCCTGATCGGATACAGGCTTAAAAATACGCTTTCAGATCACGGATATGTTTCACGGGGAGTATGTACATTATCACACGAGAATTACCTTGAAGAAGTGACCGAGAGAACGCATATTTATAAGGAAGCTGGCAACGATATTTATTTTGTTGAGAACGATAAGAAATTTCTACTGACCGGATTGGAATTAGTTTCGATGAATCTTGTCGGTTTTACACCACCGTTTTTTAGCTATTTGAAAAATGAATTTGCACAATTTGTAAAAAATAATATTGACAATCCAAAGGCAGAATATTTTCTCCCGGATGCTATAACAGGTATTATAAAAAATAATTCCGTAAAAATGCCTGTCATTGAAACTCCGGAATTAACTTATGGTGTGACATACCAGAAAGATAAACCGATTGTTAAGGAAATGATAAAACAGCAGGTTGAGCGTGGAATTTATCCTAACAAACTCTGGACATAAATTGAAATAATGAGTGTAGAAAAAATCATCGATAATTTTCAAATCAAATGGCCGATAACTTCTATGGAACCTTATGGAGGAGGGCATATTAATGATACTTACTATGTTCAATGTCAAAATGAGGGTGGCCCGGATTATTTACTTCAAAAGGTAAATAGCTATGTCTTCAAGGATATAGAAGGATTGATGAATAATATTGAAATAGTAACGACTCACCTCATAAAGAAGCTGGAGGAAAACGGCATTCAGGACATAGAACGGCGATCATTGAAATTGGTAACTACTAAAAATGAAAAACTGTATGTCAAAGATGATGACGGAGAGTTTTGGAGGGTTTTTAATTTTATTGAAGATCATAAAGTGTATGACGGTGCACCAAATACTGAAATTGCCTTTGAGGGAGCCAGGATGTTTGGGAAATTTTTAAATGAGCTTTCTGAGCTTGACCCAACCAGTGTTGTGGATACCATTCCAAACTTTCATAACATAACTTTTCGCTTAGAAAATCTTGAAAAGGCAATTGATGAGAATCCTGCCGGACGGGTAAAACAGGTAAAAGAGGAGATCAAATACGTAAGATCCAGGCGGGAGACCATGAGTGTTATTCAACATCTTGGAGAAAAAGGATTAATCCGGTCACGCATAGTTCACAATGACACAAAGATCAATAATGTGTTGTTTGACCAGCAAAATAAAGGTTTGTGTGTCATTGATCTTGATACCATTATGCCTGGATATGTGCATTATGACTTTGGAGATGGCGTCAGGACTTGTGCGAATACTGGATCAGAAGATGATGCGGATTTGAATAATATTAGCTATGATCTGGAGATGTACAAGGCCTTTAGCACAGGATATATTGAATCGGTCCATTCAGTATTAAATGACACCGAGCGATCCACACTGGCGCAGGCGGCATTGTTATTTCCTTTCATTATGGGAGTGCGGTTTTTGACGGATTATATCGCGGGGGATGTCTATTATAAAATCAATTATGAAGATCATAACCTTGTCAGGGCCAGGGCGCAATTGAAGCTCACAGCTGACGGGGAAGCCAAGTTCAATGAGCTGGAAAACATAGTTAAAAATGCATAGTCAAATTTGTTTTGACTGATTGGTTAATTGTCTTTTATTGAGATTATTTTTTTTAAAGATTTACACACAGGAAAGTCAAAAATCACAATCAATTATTTAAAGAGGTAGAATATATTCAGAAATAATAATAACTGGAGGATGAGATATTTATTTAAAATTTTAACTATTTGTTTGATGTCGTTGATCACCGGCAACTCTTTTGCACAGGATATTGTTCCATTGCCACGGGAAATCATAAAAAATGGCCAAAGTTTCACAATTGATAATAACACAAAAATCATTTACGATAAAGAGCTGAAAAACCAAGCTGTGTTATTAGCAGATTTTCTATCACCGGCTACGGGATGGGATTTCGAAATAGCGGAATTGGGAAATACTAACACGCATAGTATTGTGTTAAAGATTGCAGACCGTATTCCCATGGAAGGATATGAACTAACCGTGGATAAAAACCAAATTATTATACTGGCAAAATCCGGCGCCGGTATATTTTACGGAATTCAAACACTGATGCAATTGCTGCCGGTAGAGATATACAATAAGCAGAGACAAAGAAACATTACCTGGGAAATCGAAGGTGTAAGCATCAAGGACAAGCCGGGATATGTATGGCGGGGAATGATGCTGGATGTCAGCAGGTATTTCTTTGAAAAGGACTATGTGATGAAGTATATCGATATGATGTCGATGTATAAATTGAATACCCTGCACCTGCATTTGATCGACGATTCCGGATGGCGACTGGAAATTAAAAAATATCCACGACTCACTTCTGTGGGTGCCTGGAGTGGTGAGGGAGTGGCTCGACAAGGTGGATTTTATACCCAGGAAGATATCAGGGAGTTGGTCGCTTACGCCGCATTGCGAAATATTGAGATAATCCCAGAAATTGAAGTCCCTGCTCATACGCTGGCGGCTATCGCTGCCTACCCTTATCTGTCGTGCCGCGAAAAACCAGTAAAAGTACAGGACCAACATTCCATCAGCCGCGAGCTTTATTGCGTGGGCAAGGAATCGACATTTGAATTTTTGGATGATGTTTTCGAAGAGGCTTTTCAGTTATTCCCATCTAAGTTCATCCACATCGGGGGAGATGAAGCACGCTACGACAGGTGGAAGGAATGTTCTCATTGCCAGAAACGGATGGCCGATCTTGGGCTGAAAGAGGAGGCTGAACTCCAGGTGTATTTCAATCAGAGGATACAAAGCATGGTGAAAAAGCATGGGAAAACCATCGTGGGCTGGGACGAAATCATTGAAGAAGGCCTGGAAGATAAAGCCGTTGGGATGGTTTGGCACAACAAGAAGAAAGCATTTACAGCCACCAAATTAGGGCACGACATCGTAATGGTATTTTCAGATTATTTATATTTTGATTTTCCGGAAAGCAGTATTCCCGGGGAAGTGAAAGCCGCTACATGGATGCCCCCGATTTCCCTTGAAAAGGTTTATCAGTTTAATCCCCTTATCGAAGGCCTGGACGAAAAATATCGGCCACAGGTGCTGGGCGCCCAGGGGGCCTTGTGGTCCGACCAGTTTATTCATGGCACTATACTTCAGGAAATTGCCCCAATCAACGAAAACCGGTCAGAAGTTTATATGGATTATTTTACTTTCCCACGAATGTCGGCCCTTGCCGAGGTTGTGTGGACCAATCGGTCGTTGCAAAGCTGGGAGAGTTTTCAACAGCGGATGCAAACGCAATATAATCGATATGACCAGGCGGGATTTGGGTACAGGGTGCCCCAGCCAAAGCTGATAAAAAAGGAGAAAGTTGAAGGTGGTTTTATTATCGAACTTGAAAATATTGTACATGGCGCTGAGATCAGGTTTACAACCGATGGTATAAAGCCCAACATCCATTCTGAGATTTATACTAAACCAATCGAGATTAGCAGGTTGCAGGATTTTCAGGCAATTACTGTTGTGAACAGGCATCATTACTCATTGCCCTTGTACTTTCCGGTGGCTTATCCTGAATTTGAAAAGTTTGGTAAGCTCACCGGTGAATGGAGGGTGAAAGACGTACTTGCCGACCAGGTGATGGAACTCGAAATAAATGCGACAGGTAAGATAAAAAAGAATGGCAGCTATGAAGTGACATTTCTTCACACTGACGGAGATACCCAACTGAAAATTGAGGGAATTACGGTCAATAAAAACAGGAAAATCTTTGCTGACGACATGCATTCCGGAATAGCCGGGGAGCAGCCTGAATCGAACACTTACTCCTTTGAGGTAGATAATTATGAAACCGGAGCCGAATTTAAGATTAAAGCCAATATTTCAGGTGTAGGGGGAAATAATTCCAACGGGGTTATTTATATAAAGATGAAAGAGTAAAAATTAGGTTAAACGAATCCCATTAAAATAATTTTTGATAAGATAGTGACTATGCTAATAATAAAATCATTTGTTTTTTCAGTTTTGTTTTTCGTGGTAATGTTGGCGAATGCCCAAATAACCGACCTGGAGAACCCGCTGATGTTTGATCAGAATAAAGAAAAAGCCCACGCTACATTAATGCCTTTCAAGGATGAAGCTTCTGCTTTGACGAAGAAAAGGAAGGCATCTGTTTATTACAAAACCCTGAACGGCACCTGGAAATTTAACTGGGTGCGAAAACCGGCGGATAAACCTTCCGACTTTTACAAAGAATCGTTTGATGTTTCCGCTTGGGATGATATTCCTGTGCCCTCAAACTGGGAACTGGAAGGATATGGCATTCCGATCTATGTAAATCACCAATATGAATTTGCGGATTTTAAAGCCCCGGTTTCTAAAGAAATAGAATTCATAGACAAAATATACCCTAAAGATCCGGGGAAAGTCCCTCACGATTATAATCCTGTCGGGTCTTACCGAAGGACATTTACCGTGCCCGTTTCCTGGGAAAACAGGAGGATATTCCTTCAGTTCGGAGCGGTGAAATCGGCCATGTATGTGTGGGTAAATGGCAAAAAGGTGGGATACAGCCAGGGGAGCAAGACGCCGGCAGAATGGGACATTACCGGTTTTCTGAAAGCCGGGGAGAATACGCTTGCCGTAGAAGTGTACCGGTGGTCGGATGGGTCATATTTGGAATGCCAGGATTTCTGGAGAATCAGTGGCATCGAACGGGATGTTTTTCTCTATAGCACACCGCAGGTGCGCATCCGCGACTTTTTTGTGAAAGCCGACCTTGACAATAATTATAAAAATGGAAAACTCTCCCTGGAGGTTGACCTGAAAAATGACACAGAAAAACTGAAATCCGGCAATTATCTGGTCGAATATAAACTGCTGGATAGTCATGGAAAATTGATGCTTTCTGAAGAACAAAAGGCCGGGGTCAACAAGAAGGAGAAATTGAAAATTTCTTTCAGCAAAGATATTGCAAATCCAAAAAAGTGGACGGCTGAGACACCCAATCTTTATTCGCTTCTTATTATTCTAAAAAATGAAAAAAAGGAAGTAGTAGAAGTGGTCACCAGCAAAGTGGGCTTCAGAAAAGTAGAGATAATTGATGGCGTTTTTCTTGTAAATGGAGTGGCTGTACTCATCAAAGGTGTAAATCGCCATGAGCACAACCAGTACAAAGGACATGTGATAAGCGAGGAAGACATGATCAGGGAGGTTAGCCTTTTGAAGCAATTCAACCTGAATGCCGTGCGAACCAGTCACTACCCGCACGATGAGCGCTTTTATGAGCTTTGCGATGAGTACGGACTGTACGTTACCGATGAGGCGAATATCGAATCGCATGGTATGTATTATGGCAAGCACTCCCTGGCCAAAGACCCTAAATGGATGGAGGCCCATGTTGACCGGAACATGAGAATGGTGGAGCGGGATAAAAACCATCCTTCGGTCATTGTGTGGTCGATGGGCAATGAGGCCGGTGATGGTGTGAACTTTACGGAAACAATAAAAAGGATAAAAGATCGCGACCCTTCGCGACCGGTGCATTACGAGCGGGCGCTCATGGGAGATAACACGGACATCTTTTGCCCGCAATATCCGGGGGTGAAGTCCCTACAGAAATTTGCCTCCAAAAAGCAGTCAAAACCCATGATTATCAGTGAATATTCCCATGCGATGGGAAATAGCAATGGCAACCTTATGGACTTGTGGGAAGTGATTTATAATGAAAACAACACACAACTTCAGGGGGGCTACATCTGGGACTGGATTGATCAGGCATTTGTAAAGAAAGATGAAAATGGAACGGAGTATTGGACCTATGGCGGTGACTACGGCGAGGGTATGCCGAGCGATTATAATTTTTTGGCCAATGGGATTATTTCTGCAGATTACACCCCTCATCCGGGACTGTGGGAAGTGAAGCATGTGTATCAGTACATTTGGTTTTTTGAGGACGACCTGTCGCAAGGCAAAGTAAAGGTTACCAATTATCATGATTTTCTTGGGATGGAAGATTTTGATATCAATTGGGTAATTAGTGCCAATGGGATCGAGGTCGCCAACGGGAAAGTAGCAGAATTTGAATTGAAGCCGCATGACTCGAAAGTTATTGCGCTGGATTTGCCGGAAATAGATAAGGAGCCCGGGGTTGAATATTTCCTTGATTTTTCAGTGACTTTGAAAAAAGAGCATCCTTTCCGAAAGCGTGGATTTGAAGTGGCACACGAGCAATTTGAACTGCCATGGACAACACAGGAGAAAGAAGATATCATGCCGGAAGATGAATTGGTATTTCTTAGAGATGATAGTTTTACCGTGAATGGCGAAAATTTTACCGTGAAGTTTGATAAAACAACTGGTAGCATATCTTCTTATGAAATCAATGGCTTTGAGCTGATACAGAAAGGGCCACAAGTCAATTTCTGGCGTGCACCAAATGACAATGACAAGGGGAGCAATATGATTGGCCGGCTTGGGATCTGGCGCGAGGTAAGCAATAATGCCAAACTTATTGATCTGACATTGGTACAAATTTCAAAAAGCATCGTTCAGTTGACAGCCAAATTTGATCTATCTCAAGTGAAAGGAGAACAAAAAATTGTATATAAAATCCATGGAAATGGCAAAATTGATATCGAAAGCAGGATCACCCTGAAAAAAGGGAAACTCCCGGATATGCCAAGGTTTGGCATGCGATGGGAATTACCGGTAAATTTTGATCACTTAAAATATTATGGAAGAGGGCCTCACGAAAATTATATTGACAGAAAAAGTAGTGCCTTTGTCGGGCTGTATCAAAGCAAGGTGGCCGATCAGTATTTCAACTATGTGCGCCCACAGGAAAATGGGTACAAAACCGAAGTGAGGTGGTTTGAACTGACGAATGAAAATGGGATTGGCATAAAAGTGAGCGGAGAAAAACCATTGGGATTTTCTACCCTGCACAATCCGATCGAAGATTTTGATCAGGAAACACATGCCGACTACAGGCATACAAATGATATCGTGAAAAAGGATGGCGTTTTTATCACAACGGATTTGATGATGATGGGTGTGGCCGGCGACAATTCGTGGGGGGCCAGGCCATATGAGGAATACGCCGTTCCTGCCAAGGATTATAGTTTTAAATTTTCAATAGAACCTATTTTATAAATAAATAACATAACTAAGATGAATAAAGAGCGAAGAAATTTTATCAAGACCTCTGCGACAATGATGGCAGGAGCGTCTATTTTGACACCAAATATACTATTTGGTAAGGATGACAGAAAAGTAAGAATGGCTTTTGTTGGCCTCGGAGGCCGCGGCAGAGGGCATATGATGCGCTGCATGCAAAGGGATGATGTGGAAGTAATAGCTATCTGCGATATTGATCCGGTTGCTATCGAAAAATCTAACAAAATGTTAGAGGGTGCAGGCTATAAAAATATACCCACTTTTACAGATGGTGAAGAGGCATTTTTAAAAATGTTTGAAAGAGGGGATATCGATGGCGTTATCATCGCTACACCTTGGGTTTGGCACACAAAAATGGCGTGTGCCGCTATGCGGGCTGGAATCTACGCTGGGGTAGAAGTATCTGCTGCCAACACTCTTGAAGAGTGCTGGGATCTGGTAAATACCTCGGAAGAAACAGGCGTTCCGTGCATGATCCTTGAAAACGTAAACTACCGCCGCGATGTGATGGCAGTGCTGAATATGGTACGACAGGGCTTATTTGGTGAGCTCATTCACATGGAATGTGGCTATCAGCATAACCTTCAGAAAGTTAAATTTGATCCGGGGGTTGAATTTGGCCCGGGTGCAAACAGCGAAGCCCGCTGGAGAACGCAGCATTCCATTTCCAGAAATGGTGATGTGTATCCGACACACGGCTTAGGTCCTGTATCATCCATGCTCGATATCAATTATGGAAACAGGTTTATGTACCTGACCTCGACCGCTACCAAAGCCCGTGGACTTCATAATTATATTGTGAAAACAGCTGGAGAAGATCATCCTAACGCAAAAGTGAAATTCAAATTAGGGGATATAATTACCACAGTGATAAAAACTTCAAGGGATGAGACGATCACGATACAGCACGATACAAATCTTCCCAGGCCTTACTCGCTTGGTTTCAGGGTACAGGGAACTGAAGGGCTGTGGATGGATATAAACAATTCTATTCATATTGACGGTAAAAGTCCAGAGCATCAATGGGAGCCGGCAAAGGCCTACCTCGAAAAATATGATCATCCATTATGGAAAAAATACGGCAAAAAAGCAGCAGGCGCTGGCCATGGTGGTATGGATTTCTTTGTTGATCATGCTTTTATTGAGTCGATCAAAAGAAAAGTAAATACTCCGCTCGATGCCTATGATGCAGCTGCATGGAGTTGCATTGCCCCATTATCTGAAACATCAATTGCCCATGGCAGTGAGCCGGTAGAAATCCCGGATTTCACACGGGGAATGTGGTTGAAGCGCAAACAAAAATTTGCATTGAACGATGAGTATTAGGTAAAAAGCTGTGAGATTTGAGCTATGGGCTGAGAGCTAAAGGGTAAAAGCTAAAGGGTAAAAGTTCAAAGTGATTTGAAAATTATGGTTATACATTAATATTAAAAAACTGGTTCGAGCTTCCATCGGTCGCCATAGGCTTGCCGACGGCGATGCCCGCTCGGACCTTTTTTAATGCGAGTTTATCACAACTTGCACTTCGCCAAACCTTGTTGGAGCATCGCTTTCTCACATATAAATCGCAAAATTAAAGCAAGAAAAATTTGAATGTGTTATCGTTTAAGATAACTTAGCATTATGAGTAGACAAATTGTATTTCATGGGGAATACTTTATTGACTTCTATAAAAAACTTGATTTAGGCGTTAAGTCTAAGTTTAAATATGTATTTGAACTAATTGAACAAATTGATATGGTTCCTAAAAAGTTCTTAGCTCCATTGACAGGTTACGAAGGGCTTTTTGAAATTAGAATTGAGTATCAATCAAATATTTATCGGGTATTTTGCTGTTTTGACAAAGGGAAACTCATAGTATTATTTAATGGATTTCAAAAGAAAACACAAAAGACTCCTAAAAAAGAGATTGAGAAAGCGATGAAATTAAAAGATGAATATTTTCAACAGAAAGATTGAAATTATGACAGACTATAAAGGAATAAGAACATTTAAGGGATTGCTCGAACGTGAACATGGAAAAATTGGAACTGAAAGCAGAAATAAGTTTGAAGAAAAAGCTCAAATGTTTATTGTGAGCGAGATGCTGAAAGAAGCTCGTAAAGAAGCAAAATTAACACAACAGCAATTAGCAGAGAAAGCTGGTACCAAGAAAAGTTACATTTCAAAGATAGAAAATGCAAAAGGTAATATTCAACTATCCACCTTAATCCGAATTTTTGAGACTGGTCTTAACCGGAAAATCGGATTGACTTTTCTATAACAAAGAAAGCAAATTACTCCCTCGCTGGTGCGAGCATACTGTTCGTGTCAGTTCTTCAATCTCAAAAAACAATATTATGTCTTCCTAATAACTGTGAATTGACAGAAATCGGCACTTGGGGGTGTAAATGATTTTATCATTTATAAATATCTTTTCGATGCCCGACTGCAATCACGTCTATCAATAAAATACTATCAAATACTTCATAAATAATACGGTAGTTTCCTTGACGTATGCGATAACCAATACGTTTTTTGAGTTTTTTACATCCTTGAGGTCTTGGGTTGTTAGCTAAATGGCCAATTGCTTTCAGAATAGGATTTGCAATAGAGTCAGTGAGCTTATCTAGCTGTTTCTCAGCTTTCTTGGATAACTGGATGGTATATTTAGCCATTTATATTTTTACGTTTCTTTAAGTATTCCGTAAAAAGTATTCGTTCACCATCATCCTCTTTTTTAGCCTCATCGTAAAGCTTAATGTCTTCGAATTCTTCAATTTCTTCCAGCATTTTTTCGTATGTTTTCATCGGAAGAATTACCGCCAGTTTCTTGCCTTTATCATCGGTGATATATTGTTGTTTGAGCGTTTCCATAAATATGATTTTATAAGGTTTAACACAAAAATAGGTAAAAAAGTTGCGTGATAGAAACCTGATTTTTTTGTTTGCAATCAGGCTCAATGACCTTTTACAATTGTACTGAAATATTATGAAGACACATACAAGGTAGGGATATGACCAATAAACGACCTGTTGTTAATTATCATCCTTACCATCAAGATGTCAGTTCATTTTTTTCCATTTTTCTCATAGACAACTTTGCCAAGTGCGTGACCATCCATCTGATTATTTTCTAATTTTGGTTCGGATCCACCTGCCTGAATGTAAACAGCTGCCTTTTGAGTTTTTTGTTCCGTACTACGGAAAATATTGTCTTTCAATAATAGATCCTGAGCCGGTGAATTGATAGAAAATCCATAGCCACCACCATTAGTCCCATTATTTTCAATGATATTTTTCACAAAGGTATTTCTGTGAGGAGCATTTGCTTCACTTTCACCGCGTAAATTAATACCATCATTTTCATTGTTAAATATATGATTTCCTTCGAAAACCACATCCGTATCCTTGTGGCCTGTACATATTCCATATCTTCCATTGTGATGAAATTTGTTACCTTTCACCTGACTTTGATAAACCCTCCAGCAAATGAAAAGACCGTCCATATCATTATTGTGGACATCATTATTTTCAATTAATGAAAATGGAGATCCGGTGCCGGGGTGCAAACCTGTGTTGCCGCTTCCTCTGATCTCGCTGTTTTTGACAGTTACATTTTCTGTGATTTGCCAGCTAATGCCCTCCCCGTTAAAATCCTTAACATGAACATTATCCACAGTTATTCTTTTTGATTTTAAAATTAGGATTCCCGCGCTATTGCAGCCATCAGCTTTAAAATTTTCTGCGCGATTTCCATCAGCAGTCAAATTGGAAACACTGACATTTTCAGCTCCTATGATTTCAATTACTGATGATGCATTTGAGATCAACCCTCCCTGATCTGCACGGTAATCATTAATCAGGTAAGCATCTATATAGATCACATTATCTTGAATATCCGTGATGTACGCGGTTGATACATCCCAGCAGGAATTTTGGTTCTTGTCTGTTATCTGCACTTTCATGCCAATTTCAAAACCATCAGGATTCTCGACCGTCAACTTCAATTGACCATAGTCCGCATCTACGATAAAATAAGTTTGAAAGCCTTTGGTCTTCTTTAATACAGTTGCTTCCCCGGAACCGGTCAACTTCACATTGGATTTCATCTGCACAGGAGCTGCAATTTCATATGTACCCGGATTTAATTTCACAACGCCACCAGTCCTGGCTACTGCATCTATTGCAAACTGGATTGATTGATTATTAAATCCCCCAATATCAGCGTCTGGTCCACCGACGGTGATTGTGTTTTCAACAGTTTTCGGAGAAACCAGTGCATCGACTTCATTATTTCCTTGTTGTGCAAATAGTGTGATACTTGAAAATAGGAGAGCAGAAAGGATAAGAGTTTTCATGTTTAAATATGTAGGGTGTAAAAGGATAAATATACGCAATCTTTTCTATTTAATTGTTTTAAAATTGCATCCTTCAATTGCAATCAGGTTTAAACAAAATCACAATAATTACAATGGTCTGTGGCTCATAAATCATTTTATACAACCTAAATTTTCTGTTTGTGAGCCATAGACCAAGGTACGAGATGTTAAATTTTTCTAAACCCAATAGCCCTGGTTTGTGAAGAGATGCCTACGGATCAGGCAGGAACAGACCGAGGTGTTGAGTATTTTTAAATTTAATACGAGGTTTTGGGTAAAAAATTGACAAATAATAAATCAGCCTAACTATTTGAGCTACAAATGATTCATTATATCAGAATAATTAATCATTGATTATGTGATAATAAATTGTAATATTATCTTTTTATTTTAAAATTTATGTGGGTAAAATGGTGTGGTATCCACATTAATTAAGCTTGGTTCTATTTTGATCAAGTCGCCTTAAATAAAGATGAATAAATGTCCGGGTTATGAATGTGAGTAATTACCTGATAATTTATTGGAATCACCCAATTTAGGTCTAAGCTTTTCAAATGCAATAAACTGCCGACTAAACCTACAAACAGATGAAATTCAGAATATCAAACAAGGGCTGGATTGTACTGAGTACTGCTATATTTATTGGAATTGCTTTTAGCGTCTATTTCCTCGTTTACGTGAAGGGCAAAGAAAAAGCCATTATATCCAATAATTTCCGGGTTTTACAACAGGTTGTACAAAATATAAAGTCCTTGGAGCTCAGCTTCCATAACAATGCCATTATTAAAAGTAAAAGCATTCACAGCCAGGAAGTTAATCAAAAACTGGATACGCTTAACGATAAACAGTGCGATGAACTTAAGTTATTAATTACGCAAAATAAGGGCGTCATTTATGGCGAGGATGGAATTTATTTTGACGGTGAGTCAGAAAACCACGGCCACTCCCACACATGTGATTTTCAGCATCGATTCTATTTCACGGCTTATGAAGTTTTTTTCAGCAATGACCTTTTTCAAAGAAAGGATGTGTTTGACCAGATCATCATTACCAAAGTTAACGAGCGAGACAGTGTGGAGGCAGCGAATAGAAGCGTCCTCTTTTCTAATGCACCAATCGGTATTATGGATTCTGCTTTTTATATGAATACTCTGAGAAACGCGAAAGATGAAATAACCATTAACGAAAACGAGTTTGTGTCATTCAATCAAAAAATTGATGATAAATCTGATATTTATATCAGTGGACTCATTTTAAAATCGAAATATGAACAGCAAAAGCGAAGCGTATCGCCTTTTGTAATTTTCACAATGTCTATAGCACTCATGTTGATCATCCTTGCAATGCCTCTGCTGAAATTGAAAATCATGAGTCGTGAGGAAAGATTGTATATCAGGGACGTCATGTTTAGCGTGGTCTCTGTACTTATCGGTCCTGCTGTTTTTATGATTTTTTTATTTACTTCACTGGCTTTTTTTGGAAATGAGAAAGATAAACTTAATGACAATTTAGTAGAGCTGAGCAAGAAACTTGAGTACAATTTTCAAAAAGAGCTTCATCAATTGATAAATCAAATTGACGATTTAAATGTGAAATTTCCAGCAGTGAAGGATAGTTCACAATTGAAAGATAAAGTATTTTCATTGGCAAAAGACAGTGGTCTCTCCGAAAAGTTTAATGAATATAAGCAAGGGTCAAGCAATCAATATAAAATTAAAGGATACAGGGTCTTTGAAGATGTAATTCAAAAAGACACCATAGATTTTAAACACCTGAAAGCCGCATTTTGGTGTGACTCAGCTGCAAGGATCATGGTTTTACTTTCTGCTTTTCACGAACCGGGATATGGTCAGGATCTCAGCCATCGGAAATACCTGACAAATATTTTAAATAAAGCGCCAAATATTTTCAAAGATTTGTCTGGCAATAACAATGAGATAGCGATAGAATCCATCAAGTCAGTAACTGATGGATCCTACGAAGTTGGGGTCGGTAAATCTTCCGGGGGAATCGAATTACCCGTAACTGCTATAAGCACAAAATTGGCCTCTGTGATGGGGAATGTACTGGAAGAGGGATATGGTTTTTGTATCCTCGATAGAAACGGCAATACTATGTTTCATTCTGATATTAAGAAAAACATGAATGAAAACTTTATAAGTGAGACCAAGGGCTTATTCCGGCATTCTATGATCAGTCATTCGGAGGCGTTCAAAACGATGGACTATAACGGCAAAAGTCAAACAATCTATTTCAGGCCGTTGAATTGTTTGTCGGATCACTATTTGGCTACGTTTATAAATTCTGAAGTATATTACGGGCCATTTACCCTTTCCTTGATTACCTCTTTTGTTCTTTTTATTTGCTACCTCCTGATTTTACTTTTTGTGTTTTTAGGTATGTATTATTCAACATTTAAAGGTACAAAATTGAAACAAACAGTTTACATGCTCAACTTTCTAAGACCATATGAGACAGAAGGCCACTTCAAAAAATATAAACGATTGATCTTTGTATCATCAATTGTAGCTTTGTATTTGATTGCATCCTCGATCGTCAATCGAATCCATTATGATTTTCTGATCAGCGATTTGGTAATTGTCAGTGTTTCACTGCTCATTTTTTCTTTCTATTCGCTCTCAAAGCACCTCCCTGAGCATAAACTCATGCATACAAGCTTTCAAAACCGGACAAACAGGGGATTCAAAATAATTGCTTTTTTGGTTGTTTTACTTCTTGCCGCACGGATTTGGTTTTACTATGCTGCGGGATATTCACCGACTGTGACATGGAACTCTGCAGTTGGCTTTTTAGCTGTGCTTTTGATCATCATTGAAATTTTTACTGATAAGAAAATATTCAAAGTTGATAATGTTGAATAACCTGCAACCAGCGTGGGAAAAATCCAATCCACCTTTAAACTCTATTTATTCATATGGGTGATAATTCTGTCAATTATACCCGTGAGCATTTTGCTGAGGATTACTTATGAAAAAGAGCAGTCCATATTTTCAAAATACAGAAGTCTTGAAATGTTGAACAAGGTAAATGAGTGGGATAAAAACAACAGGGTTGAGTTTTTTAACAAATTTAGCAGTGAACAGGATTTCAACACATTTGTGAATTCTATGAAAAAAGATAACATTCATTTAGCATTTACAGACAACAGTATGGAATCAGTAGATAAGTCAGAAGCTTTTCAAGCTGATACGATGTATAATCCTATTTTCAGTAAAATATATCAGCAGATTCGGCCGAGATACAATGACAGGTCTTCTGTTACGGGTAATTTTATAATTAATCAATCAGCAGATCACATTTGGACCTACACAGAAACAGCGAATTTGGGTGTGTTTACCTTAAATCCGGTTTTTGGCCAGGAGTTTTCCATGAATAAAATTGTATTGAAAAAGGTTAATTTTATGGAGCAGTATTGGCTATATATTTTAATCATTACTGCAATATCTGTGATCATATTATTGAAATTTCTCAGCTTTACCCTTGATAAAATTTACGGTTTCAGATATAAAAAATATGCTGACAGATCCGGTGATATTGATACACGTACCTTTACTACGTATTTCCTGAATCCGGAATATTTTTCTAACAATAGTTCATATAACAATATTTTCATTGTAGGCATAAACTCCTCTAATACGTCTAATATTAAAAATTACCTGATCAAACATTACACTGGTGAATTTTTCACACTCGATTTTTATGATTTTGATGAGAAGACTATAGAATTGAAAGACAACGCCTCGAAGGATATTTTTAATTTGTTAAAATTGGATCGCTTAAAGGCAGATTGGGAAAAGATAAAAGAGCATTTCAACCAGCGGGATAAAAGAATATATATCCTCATTGAGCATTTTGAATATGGTTATAACGATGTTCAGATGAATAAGCTGAAGTTGGAAGCTTTGAAATACCTGGTGGATTGTGAGCACTTTAAAGTATTGATTTCTTCTGAAATAAATGCCACCAAGCTTTTGGATTTTTATGAAGATTCTATGAAAAGGCTTGATATCCTTCTTAAAAAATCAAATGTAGAAAACAGGCTGGAGCTTCAGGAGGAGCTGGATAACCTTAAAATCGATTTTAAGAAATGGCAACACCTGCTGGGGAGTTTTGTAAAATGTATTATTCCAATTAAAAAATTCCCGCAGGAAGAAGAGCTCGCCCAGGGAGAGTTCCTGGATATGGTCAGCAAATACCTTGGATTTCGAAAGAATCATGAGATTCCTGAAGATGATAAGATATTGACCATACAGCAAATGTCCTATCCATATTACTTTTCAATATGGAATTCGTTATCAAAAGATGAACGGTATATAATCTATGATATTGCCAGGGATAGATTTGTGAATACCATAAATACCAATGGTATTATGAGTCTGTTGGATAAGGGGATCCTGGTTTACGATCATTCGCTGAGGATTATGAATGAAAGTTTTTCAAATTTTGTTTTAACAAAAGTAAATAGTGATGAGGCCCTTGAAATGGAAATGGAATCGAGGAAGAAAGGCACCTGGAATACAGTCTTTGCAGTGTTGTTTCTGCTCATCATCAGCCTGGTGGTATTCCTATCCATTGGCCAGCAAAATTTCCTGAATGATCTGAATGCATTTCTGACCGCCATTGTCGCATTGGTTGGTCTGTTGATTCGTTTTAGCGGATTCCTCAGCTTTGGAGGCGGGAGAGGGGCAAGTGCCTGATCTTGATTTAAAATAAGTAATGAGCATTGAATATATAGCAGGGATAAAATGATATACTCAGTCGTCTTTCTAGCAATTTTTTAGAATAATTTTCCAATCCCGTGCTACAATGAGAAATATATAATTTGTCTCTATTGTGTTTATAATGGAATTATTAACAACCTACTTGTAGATAGACCGGGAGAATTATAAAGTGTCAAAATTGGGAGAGAGGTAAAGGCACGATGATCAATTATGAATGAATTGAACATTTAACATGATAAATGAATGGCAAAAAATAAAACTGTTTGACCGGTAATGTTTCTCAGGATTCATATTATCAAATCGATTAATCATTGCTTATGTGATAATAAACTGCAATATTACTGTTTAATTATATTTCAATTTCTGCTGAATCGTTGAATTCAGGTAAAATCAGAGCATAAGGTTACCTGTTTTAATAATTGTCATTAAGGGCATAAACGAATACAGATGTTAATTTAAGTATTAAATATCTGATAAAATTATAATCAGATTGACTTGACCAAGACCATGAATAACAACCAATTATCCAAGCCATATGAAACTCAAGGTATCAAGCAAAAGCTGGATTATATTCAGTACTGCAATTATAATAGGCATTGCATTTAGCGCATACTTTCTTGTCTATGTCAAGGGAAATGAAAAAGACATTGTTTCCAATAATTTTCGAGTATTAAAACAAATTGCCCTGAATATAAAATCGCTGGAAAAGAGCTTTTTGAAAAATGCAGAAAGTGATTGGTTTAATAGTCAAATTGATTCGATAGGTGCTGCTAAAAATAAATCTTCTAATAAAAAAATTAAAGCGCCGGACGCTAATCACTCTGCGGAAGCAAAAAAACTATATACAGCTGATGAGCACAATAAGATATTGTATGGCAATCATGAACTTTTTTTAAGAGTCGATCCACTTGTAGATTTAGCCAATGAAAATGATCCTGCTTATTATTTCACACCCTATGATGCTATTTATGATAATGAACTTATTACACGTACAGATGTTTTTGACCAAATTATTATAACCAAAATAAAAATATCTAAGCAAGGAGAAATATGCGAAAGAGATCTGCTTTTTTCTAATGGATTGGTAGGTATTATGGATTCAGCTTATTATCAGAAAACTTTGCAATCTGCCAGGGACGAAATTATGGTTAATGATAAACGGTATATATCATTCAACCAATTGACCAATGATTCAAAGCTATTAATAAATGGATTGGTATTAAAATCAACATTTGAGCAGCAAAAACGAAGCGTATCTCCCCATTTGATCTTTGCTTTATCAATTGCGCTTATTCTTATCATACTGGCAATGCCATTTTTGAAATTAAAGATAATGAGTCTGGAAGAAAGACTACACATAAAAGATGTAGTATTCAGTGTGTTATCCATAATAATAGGTCCTGCAATATTTATCGTTTTTTTAAGTACAACCTTTGTTTTTTTAAATTTTGAAAAGGAGCATATTCAAAACCATTTGGCCTTACTTAGTCAAAATGTAGAGAGCAATTTTCAGAAAGAACTTGAACAAATAAACAATCAAATAGACACATTAAATAAGCATTTCTTTGGTGTGAGTGATTTATCAGTTATCGATGCTGAATCCAACGAGTTTAAATTGGATTCAGTATCTGAAATCAGGCTTAACAAACTTGGTAAACCAATAAATTTTAAAAATAATCAATATGAAATAGATGGCTTTAAAGTTATTGATAGTATTATAGATTCTCCGTCAATAACGTTTAAACATCTTAAATCCGCATTTTGGTGTAGCGACAAAGCAAAAACGTTGGTTTTTTTATCTGTATTTAATCATCCGGCCTATTTTCAGGATTTAAGTCACCGCAAATATATCACTAATATAAATGACAATAAGCCAAACTTTTATGAAGATACGTCAGGTAAAATACATGAAATAGCCATTGAATCTATTAAATCCGTTAGTGATGGTTCTTACGAGGTGGGGATTGGAAAATCAACAGAAGGGAGGGTTTTACCTGTTTTAGCTATAAGTACAAAAATGGCCTCAACTATTGGGACTATCATGGAAGAAGGTTATGGTTTTTGCATAATGGATAAAGAAGGAAATACAGTGTTTCATTCTGACATCATGAAAAACATGAATGAAAATTTTATAAATGAAACACATGGCGTTTTTATACCTTCTATTGTCAGCCATACTGATATGTATGAAACGGTAAATTATAATGGGAATAATCAAACAATATATTTTAGGCCATTGGGTTGTTTGTCAGGCCATTACATTGCCACTTTTGTGATCCCAGAAGTACATTACGGACCGGTCATACTGTCCACGATCTCTGCTTTTATTATGTTTTTATGCTTTCTGATTTTCATTTTATTTGTCTCTTCAATATTGTATTTCTCAAATTTTAAGCTCACCAAGTTGAAACAGATTATATATGTTTTCAATTTTATCAGGCCTTATGAAACAGATATTTTTTACAAAAAATACAAACGCTTGATTGTTGTTTCACTGGCCATAATATTGTATTTGATCTTATCAATTATTTTCAATGGGCATCATTATGATTTCATAATTAGTGAATTAGCCCTGGTTATTTTAGTTATGCTAGTTTGTTCGTTATATTCATTTTCTAACGGTCTGCATAAGCAATATCTGATTCATAGCGGCATCAGGGATCCATCAAAGAATTTTTACTATCCTGTTGTCTTGATTATTATTTTTATATTTTTTGGCATTAGGGTCTATTCAATCATTATAAAGGAGGCATCTGACGCAGGACTCATAATAAATTCTATTGGAGGGTTATTTTTTGCTTTATTCATTGTTACTGAAGTGTTATTCGATAAGAAAATAATTAAACTGAAGTACCTGGAAAAATCAGCGAAAAATCCAAGTCAAATTCAGCGCACATATGTTAAATTTTTAATGTTGTGGGTATTTATTTTATCAATAATTCCGATAAATCTATTCTTAAAAATAACCATACAAAAAGAAAACGAAATCTTTGCCAAATTCAGGAGCCGGAAGGTTATGGAAAACATCCAAATTTGGGACGATGACAATCACGATGAATTCGCAGATAAATTTTATAAACCAAAGAATTATAATCGATTTATTAAATCAATGGGGAAAGACTCTATTAACTATGCAATGGTAGAGACTAATTTTGAAATTGATAGCATAAATGCCGCAATCTCTGATTCCAAGGATGAAGTTAAAATTAATAGTGAGTCACGAAAGGCCAAAATCGCATATAGAATGACTAAAATGAAATATTTAAGTGAAGAGATTTTTGACACTTTTTATAAAAGCATCAGACCAAATTACAATGACCGAACTTCGATTACGAAAAGTTTCATTGGTAATGTTGCTTCAGATACTACATGGATTTTCAGTACGAGCAATGATATGGATATATTTACACTTATTCCAAAATTTAAATCAGAATCATCTATCACTTCCGTTACGATTCCTAAGAGTTATTTTTTTAAGAGTCATTGGTTATTTTTATTAATGGTCACAGCAATTTCAATTGTATTATTTTTTAATTTCCTGAATTTTATCCTGATTAAAATATATGGTTTTAATTATAAAAAATATGCTGATAAATCAGGCATTATAGATGGCCAAACTTTTAGTACTTACTTTTTAGCTGATAAATATTTTTCAAACAATAGTTCTTATAATAACATCTTCATTGTAAGTGTCAATTCAGCCCACACTACCTTCATTAAAGACCACTTTAATAAATCCAATGAAGATAATTATCTCTCCTTAGATTTTTATGATTTTAGTGAAAAATTAGATGTGGAAATAAAAGGATCATCGAGCTATAAAGATGAACTGAAATTGAATCGTTTTGAACGAGACCGGGAAAAAATTATAGAACGCTTAGAGAAATCAGATAAACAAATATATGTACTTGTCGAACATTTTGAGTTTGGCTACAATGATGTACGTCTGAATAAAATGAAGCTTGAAATCTTGAAATATCTCGTGGATTGCAAGAACTTTAAAGTATTGGTGAAATCAGAGATTAACACCACAAAATTTTTAAATTTTTATGAAGATTCAATTTTAAATATTAATAACCTCCTAAAAAAATCAAATGCTGAAGACAGGATTATGCTTCTGGAAATGGTAAATGATCTCAAGATTGACTATAAGAAATGGCAACACCTTTTGGGTAGTTTTGTCAATTGCATTATTCCAATTAATTTAATGAATCAAAAGGTTGAAACAATTATTGAAAAAAAACCGGTTAAAATGAAAGAGGTTGAAACTGGAAAAGAACTTGAACATGGTGAGTTTCTTGATATGCTGGGTAATTATTTAAAAGAAACATCAGTTCTTGATTTGCCTGACGAGGACAAAATACTCACAGTTCAGCAAATGTCTTATCCATATTATTTTTCTGTATGGAATTCATTGTCTAAAGAAGAGCGGTATATAGTTTACGACATTGCAAAAGATCGATTTGTAAATACAGTCAATACCAATGCGATTTTAAGCCTATTAAAGAAGGGCATCTTGGTTTATGACCATTCTCTTCGCCTTATGAATGAAAGTTTTGCAGACTTTATTCTAACCACAGTAAATAGTGATGAAGCTCTTGAATTGGAAATGTTATCCAGGAAAAAGGGCACATGGAGCACGGCCTTTGCGGTTATTATTTTGCTTATTATAAGCCTGGTAATATTCCTGTCAATGGGTCAGCAAAACTTCCTCAATGACATCAACGCCTTTCTTACAGGTATTGCAGCTTTAGTAGGACTTTTAATCCGGTTCAGTGGGTTTTTAAGTTTTGGAGGAAATAGGGGAGCGCCAGCGTAATCTTATTTTATTACTTGAATATCATAAATTTTAGGCATAAATCCGGGTAACGTTTGAAATACTCATTCTTACTTCTCTCAAATATTTTGATTCATTTATTCAGACTGTTGATTCTGAAAACAATATGTTATTTTTAATTTATGGATGGGAAATATGTATTTGTTACAGGGGCGAATGGAGGCATGGGTAAGGCAACGGTTGAACTCCTGGTAAAACAAGGATATTACGTATTTGCCGGAGATCTAAAGGAAATAATATGGGATAAGACGATCGCTCAGAATATAATCCCGGTAAAACTAAATGTAACTGACCCCAAAAGTATTGAGAAGGCCGTTCAGCAAATTCGCTCTTTTACCCAGCATCTGAATGGATTGGTAAATATCGCCGGAATATTTGATCAATTTCCTCTGGCAGAAGCAACGCCATCTTCTTTTGAACAGCTTATAAAAGTTAATTTGTTGGGAGCTCAGTATATAACGCAAGCGTTATTCCCATTGCTAAAGGAAGTGAAAGGAAGGGTGATCAACTTGAGCAGCGAAACTGTTCTTGTACAAATGCCGCTACAGTCATACGCTTTGTCCAAGAAATTTTTTGATGTATGGAGTGCTCAGCTAAGAATGGAATTAAAGCTGCTGGATATGCATGTGATTACTATTAGGGCAGGGGGCCATCTCACACCCTTTATTAAAAAGTCAGCAGAGATCATTGGAAGCATTGATGAACAATCCCAGTATGCCAACCTGATGAGACAAATAAGCCTTAGGGGACAAAAAATATGGTATAATGGACAAAAAGTAGGCTATTTTAGAGTCGATTGGTTCAAGTGGACAAAAAGGAGGCTGTTATTTTTCTAAAAATAATCATATTTTAAAATCTTCTTTAGCTTTGCAATGTCAGACTAAACGGAAACAGGCTCT
>JAJRQT010000038.1 GCA_024280115.1 Bacteroidota bacterium
GGTAGTCCATTTGCTCTGTCCGTGAGCTTTAAAGCACCGCATGTTCAGGATTCAGATATACGGCAGTTTCTGTATGATTCTGCCTACATCGATCTTTATAAAGACGTGAACATTCCTGTACCGGTGAATGCAGATTCTTCATACTGGGAAGCTTTCCCGGATTTTTTTAAAAAAAATAATGAAGCCAGGCGCAGATGGGCCATTCGGTTTTCTACGATGGAAAAGTATCAAACTTCCGTAAAAGGTTATTACAGACTCATCTATGGAATTGATGTAGTACTTGGCAGGATTAGAGAAACATTGAAAAAAAATAGACAAGAAGAAAATACGGTGATAATGCTTATGGGAGATAATGGCTTTTATCTCGCTGAGCATGGGTTAGCGGGTAAATGGTATGCCCATGAAGAATCTATTAGAGTTCCATTAATTATTTATGATCCCAGGTTGAAAGTAAAGCTCAGGGGGCAAAAAATGGAACAAATGGTCTTGAATATTGACGTAGCACCCACGATATTGGATCTCGCCAAATTACACATCCCCGAAATCATGGATGGAAAAAGTGTAAAACCAATTATGTATGGGGAATCTGTCAATTGGAGAGACAGTTTTTTATTTGAGCATCTTTTCGTACATGAAAAAATACCGAGATCGGAGGGTGTAATAAAGAAAAATCGGAAATATGTCAGATTTTTAGTTGATGAACCAGGGAATGAATGGCTTTTTGATTTGGATGCTAATCCCGATGAAACCATCAACTATGCAGATTCAGATTCTTATAAATCCATGAAAGAAGATTTGATAGAAGAAATGAACGAACTCATCAATTCTGCTAAAAAATAAAGTGTAAACTATGCCAATATACGATTTGTCATCTTCCAATTCAGTGCTAAATACTTTTGTCGCAGAGTTAAGAAATGTCAAGATACAAAAGGACCCTTTGAGGTTCAGAAAAAATCTTGTCAGGATTGGAGAGGTAATGGCTTATGAGATAAGCAAAACACTTTCTTTTGAAAGTAAAAGTATTGAGACGCCCTTAGGGATGAGTGAATCAAACCAGCTAAGTAATAATTTGGTCATAGGAACAATCCTGAGGGCGGGTTTGCCATTTCACGAAGGATTTCTTAATTATTTTGACAGGGCGGAAAATGCCTTTGTATCTGCTTATAGAAAATATAAGAATAAAGAGAGCTTTGACATTCATATAGAATATATTTCTTCCCCTGGTATTGAAGGAAAAACACTGCTTTTGGTGGATCCTATGCTGGCAACCGGGGCATCTTTTGAGCTTGCCTACAAAGCACTTTTGTCAAAAGGAAATCCTTCAAAAATCCATATCGCGAGTATAATTGCCAGCAGAGCAGGAGTTGATTACCTTGAAAAACAATTGAGTTTAGATCATGTCAGCATATGGTGTGCTGCCATCGATCCCGAATTGAACAGCAAATCATATATCGTACCTGGATTGGGAGATGCCGGAGACCTTGCATATGGTGAAAAGACCTGAGGAATGAGATAGCACGAAGTCGTTTATTTTAGTTGATTGGAAATAGACGTGGAATCCGGTGTCTTTTTTACCATTAACTTACTTATTATCAGCAATGAGAATCATCATTTACTGAATATTTGAAAGGTATAAATTATGAAGTTAGTATATAAATTTATCTGGTGGTTATTGGGATGGAAAATCATTGGAAATGTTCCAAAAGATGAAAAGAAATACATAATTATTGCTGCCCCCCATACCTCCAACTGGGATTTTCTGATTGGAATATCAATGAAAAGTATCCAGGGTTTTGATTCAAAATTTCTTGGAAAGAAAACATTGTTTCGTCCACCATTTGGTTGGTTTTTCAGAATGATGGGTGGATATCCGGTGGATAGATCAAAAAAAACTAATATGGTGGATCAGGTTATTGAGATTTTCAATAGCCATGAAGAATTTATTATTGCCATTGCCCCGGAAGGTACCAGGGGGAACGTGAAGGAATGGAAGACAGGGTTTTATCATATTGCAAATGGGGCAAAGGTACCAATAGTAAGAATGGTGATCAATAGGAGAAAGAAGCAGGTTGAAGTATTTAATCCTTTTTATACAACAGGAGATTTTCTTACTGACATGATAAAAATTAAAGAAGTGTATTTTTAAATCATCTCTATATTTTCAAAAGATATTATCTTTGAAGATGCATTTAAAAAAATGGCACAGAGGTTTATTCGCATTTGCTAATATTATAGGCACGGTATTGATTTTACTATGCCAAACCCCATCATTTTCTCAGCAATTCGGAGGGAGCTCACCAACGAAAAAATGGCTTCAAATCGATACTGATACGGTCAGGGTTATTTATCCGGAAGGGGTTGAAGATCAGGCGCAACGTGTTGCCAACACAATTCACTATTTAAGCAAGAATTCCTACAGATCAGTTGGCAAAAAGGTGAAAAAATTGGACATAGTGCTTCAAAATCAAACTGTTGTTTCAAACGGTTATGTTGGATTAGCTCCTTTTAGATCAGAGTTTTATCTGACTCAACCTCAAAATAGTCGCTCGATCGGATCTAACTGGCTGGATGTATTGGCAATTCACGAATACCGCCATGCGCAGCAATTCAGTAATTCCCGGAAAGGGCTTACAAAATTCGCGTATATTTTATCAGGCGAATTGGGATGGAGTTATTTTTCTTCACTGAGCCTGCCGGATTGGTTCATGGAAGGTGACGCCGTAGTTGCAGAAACTTCCCTTACTGCACAAGGGCGTGGACGCATCCCTTCGTTTTATAAAGATTATAAAAGTTTATACCAGGATGATATTTATTACGACTATCAAAAATCAAGAAATGGTTCCATAAAAGATTTTGTGCCCAATCATTACAGGCTTGGGTATATGATGTGTAACTATGGCAGAGAAACATTCGGGAATGATGTGTGGAAAGACGTGCTTTCTGACGCCGGGAAATACAAAGGTTTATTTTATCCATTTTCCGGAGGGTTAAAAAATAAAACAGAATATCCGACAAATGATTTATACGTGCTATCACTGAGGCATTATTATTCCAACTGGGATAGTCTGAAATACAGTGATAATGAAAAAGAAATAGAGCAGCTGAATAATGTGGACAAGGTAAATACATTCACAACTTATAAATATCCATATTTCGATGATGAAAATAATGTAATTGTATATAAATCGAGCTTCAAAGAAATTGGAGCATTCTACAGAATCAACCGATACGGAACAGAGTTAATAATTCGACGACAGGGCCGGGTTTTGGACAATTATTTTTCATACAAGGATGAGAAGTTGGTTTGGGCGGAAATCGGTCAGGATGAAAGATGGGGATGGGAAACATATTCCAATTTGATCTATTATGATATTGCCACTGACAAGAGGAAGAAGATTACAAGTGCTTCAAAATATTTTTCTCCGGACATTTCCAATGATGGCAAAAGCATCGTCGCCTTTCATTCGGATGAATTACAAAAATATAGCCTGCATATACTAAATATTGAAGATGGGGAATTAATTAAGAAAATTCCAAATCCCGGAAACTTGTTTTTTTCATATCCAAAATGGTCAAAGGATGGTAAAAGCATTGTTGCCATTGCCAGAGAAGTGAATGGCAGAAATGCCATTGTGAGCATTGATATCGAAACTGGTAAGTTAGAAACCATCACTGATTATACATTTCATCAACTGGGAATTCCATGGTTGTCTGATGAATACATTTATTATTCCGCATCCTATTCTGGGATAGATAATATTTACGCAGTCAGTCTTTCAGAGGGCAAAATATATCAGCTTACTGATGTTGTTAGCGGTGCTTATTTCGCAGCATACAATGAAAAGAAAAATAGGCTTTACTACAGTGAATTTACCGCATTGGGAGATAATATTAAAATGAAATCAATTGACCATAAAAATTGGAAAGAGGTTGAAATTGTCGAGCCAGTGGACATGGAGGAATACGATTTTAATTCCAATGAAGAAGAGGGGGGCGATATTACAGACAGCATACCATCAAAAATATATCCTACAAAAAAATATTCTGCATCATCAAAATTGATCAATATTCATAGCTGGAGTCCATATTTTAACGATCCTAACTATGAATTTGCGTTGAGATCAAATAATATTCTGAATACATTAAATATGAATTTAGGAGTCAGGTATAATAGGAATGATGAGAATATTAAGTATTTCTTAGAATTTGTTTATGCTCAATTATATCCTGTTTTTTCACTGTCAGCGAATGTGGGAAAACGAAAAGGGTTAAAAAAATTGGATAATGGAAGTTCTGTTGAAGTAGCCTGGTGGGAAAATGTAATTCAACCTGAAATTTCATTTCCTTTTGATATCAGCTCGGGGTTATACACAAGAGGACTTAATTTCAGCGCTAATTATTCTTATACCAGTATAAAGTTTGAAGACAACGAAAATGTCAACACAACAGATTTTAATTTGAATGCTTCAAAGGTTGGTATGGCCTTTTTGAATGTGAGAAAAAAAGCTAAGCAAAATATTTTCTCAAAATATGGGCAGTATATAAATCTCAGCTACAACGGATCTTTGGATGACAATGTGGCCAGCCAGGCATTTTTTGATTCCGAATTTACATTTCCGGGATTTTCGGCAAACCATAATATCGTAATTCAGGGAGCCTATCAGCAAGAAGATGCAGATAATGATTATAGATTTGGAGATAATTTTTTATATGCCAGGGGATACAACAGACCATTGTATGATTTTATTTATAAGGCAGGTGTAAATTATCATATGCCTGTTTTCTATCCTGATTGGGGATTTTGGGGCATTGCTTATTTATACAGGTTGCGCGCCAATATTTTTTATGATTACAGCAGAGCGCACTTGGTCAGTGACGTTTCGAACACGGAGTCTATTCAGTTGTATAATTCTGTGGGTGGAGAATTGGTACTGGATACAAGATTACTAAATCTGTATGATTTCAGCTTTGGATTCAGGTATAGCTACCTGCTCAATGAGGATCCTCAGCAATATAACCTGAAACATTCGTACGAGTTTTTTATTCCTTTGTTGAGATTTTGATACAATCGGAATAGAAAAAAGAGAATCTACGTGAAATACAGAAGGTTATTTTCTTTGCCGCAGATTCACAGATTTTAAATATATCATAATATTACTCTGAGAATCTGTGGCAATCTTTTTTTACTCATTCAATACAGCATAGAGTTAAAAAAGGCACACATTTCAATGTGTGCCTTTTGAATTACATTCTTCAAAAATGGTCTCTTGCAGCGGCCTTGTGATATCAATCTATATCGAAGGTAATTTCCAGGGATCACTATAATTTGGTACTAACAGCTTATTCGCCTTTTCAGAGTTGGTAAACCTGTTGGCATTATCATCCCAGATCAGCTTTTCTCCTGTGCGATGTGCGATATTTCCCATGTGAGAAACCATCGCCACCTCTTTGCCCATCTCAACTGTACAATTGGTCTTTCCGCCATTTCTGATTACATCCAGAAAATTAACCACATGTTCATCGAGGCTGCCTGCTCCTTTTATCCATGGCTTTTCTTCAATTTTGTTTACCCTTTGACCATCCTTCATTTCCTTTTCGGGGATTACCTGCCAGCCACCTCTGCTTACAAGTACTGCTCCATTATTGCCCTGGAAGACAACTCCATGGCCCATGCCATATGATCCGTTTCCCAGGCACACAGAATGCTCCCAAGTCAGTGAAAAGTCATCGAACTCATATAATACGTTCATGGTGTCTGGCGCCTGCCTCGCATCTTCGTAAGAAAAATGGCCCCCAAGTGCGGTAATGGTCTTTGGTCGCTTTGCATCCATCCCAAATAAGGCAAAGTCCAGCATGTGTACACCCCAGTCAGCCATGAGGCCTCCGGCATAATCCCAGTAATATCTGAAATTATAGTGAAATCTATTCTGATTAAAAGGGCGCTTCGGAGCGGGTCCAAGCCACATATCATAATCTACTCCAGCAGGAACAGCGCCGTCCGGGACGACAGGTAAAGCGGTTTTGGAAGTATAGGCCCAGGCCTTTACACGGCTCACTTTACCAATTGCTCCCGACTTCACAAAATTGACAGCATCATGCCAGTGCTTACCGCTTCTTTGCCACTGACCGACAGTTACTACGTTTTTATATTTTTTTGCCGCCCTTTCCATGATCATAGTTTCTTCAATGGAATTGGCCATTGGTTTTTCCACATAAACGTGCTTTCCCGCCTGACTTGCATGCACCATTTGGAGACAATGCCAGTGATCAGGAGTGCCGACAATCACGGCATCAATGTCTTTATTTTCCAATAACTTTCTATAATCTTTATAGAGCACAGGCTTGGTTTGGGTTAGTTTCTCACCCTTGGAAATGCGTTCTTCATTGATCTTTTCCACTTCACCTGCCCTTCGATTCAAAATTTCGTCATCGATATCGCATACAGCAGCGACCTCTACATTGGGATTTTGAAGAAATGAGCGAAGGTCGCTGAATCCCATATTTCTAAGACCGATAGCTCCAATAACGATTTTTTTATTTGCAGTATTACAGCTTGAAGTCATGGGCATCATTGAAACCAGACCGGCACCAATTGCTAATTTTGTTGAGCTTTTGACAAATGCTCTTCTCGAACTCTTTTCCATTTATTATAGGTTTATTTTATTTTAAAAAAATGTCAAATACCAGAAAAAATTTAAATGATATGATCATAATTCTATACTTAAAAAATACATTTTGTATTTGGCGGCACTAATTTATAAAGGCAAATTCAATAATACTTTCTTTTTACAATTTGTTTGCACGATTGCTCGTAAAAAATCAATGTATATTATTACATGAGCAAATAAAATGCTATAAAATCAATTAAAATCCGAGGATAAATGCGCTTTGTCTATTCATTTATCGGGGCATTGCTACGGTTTTCGGTTTGCAGAGTTCTGTAAAACCCGGCGTCACTGGTAATACGTATTCTCAATCGCTATTGATTCCTGGACGGTTGGTCGTATATTTCTACCCAATGTATAAATATGAATCTTAATTTTCTCTCCTTCTGTATTAAAAATTGATTTGTATTTTGTCTTATTGAAAGTATTTCTTTCATTGTAGATTCCGCTAAACGAATTTCTATGAAGAGGTTATCATTATTTGTTTTATGGTTGATTTTTTTAAACGCTGAAGTTGAGGCAGTTGAGCCAAAAGCGAAAGGCTCACTGGAGTATTCTGTTTCTATGCCAAATCCCGGTACACATTATTTTGAAGTTAAAATTCAGTTGAAGAATTTCGACAAAGACCATGTTGATTTTAGTATGCCGGTATGGACTCCCGGCTCATATCTTATTCGTGAATATGCTAAAAATATTGAAGGATTTAAGGCAATGGACGGTGTGAATAAAAAAGATATTAAATCATACAAAATAAATAAAAACACCTGGAGGGTTGAGCATAATAAGGAAGCCTTGGTAGTAATCAGATATCTTGTTTATGCTTTTGAGGGCTCTGTGAGGATGAGCTATCTAGATGAAAATCATGGCTTTATCATGGCCAATACCCTGTTGATGTATGTAGAAGATCTTCGTAGTTCTTCCTCTGTATTGAGGTTAAATTTTCCGGATAAATGGAAAAATGTATCCACTTCTCTTTCACGGATTGAGGGCAATTCAAATTCCTTTTATATCCCCGATTATGACATCTTGGTGGATTCACCGATCGAGATTGGCAACCATGATATTCTGAAATTTACCGCCGCCGGCGTCCCTCATGAAGTGGCCATGTATGGAGCGGCATCTTATAATAAGGAACGAATTAAGCGAGATTTAACAAGTATCGTTGAAAGTGCGACATCTATTTTTGAAGAAAATCCGAACGAGAAATATACATTTATTGTACATCATTCTGATAATGGGGGCGGAGGGCTCGAACACCTCAGCTCCACTGTACTCGGGGTGTCAAGATGGGCATATGGAACTGAAATGTCCTACCAACATTTTTTATCACTCGCGGCCCATGAATATTTCCATTTATGGTTGGTGAAAAGATTGAAACCGGTTGAATTTGAGACGCTGGATTATAATAAAGAGGTCTATACTGATTTGCTCTGGTTGATGGAAGGTGTTACAAGTTACTTTGAAGAAAAAATTATGCACAGAGGGGGTTTTTACAGTGATGGTAAGTTCATCAGTAATTTATTATCAGCCATGGCGGGCATTCGAAATATCCCTGGATCGCAAGTGCAATCCGTTGCCGATGCGAGCTTTGACGCGTGGATAAAGTTTTACAGATGGACTGAAAACAGCGATAACAGCCAGATATCCTATTACGACAAAGGGATGGTTTTAGGAGCATTATTAGACTTGGAAATAATCCAGGGATCTCAAGGTGAAAAGTCCCTTGATAATGTGATTAACCAACTGTATTACCAGTTTTATAAAAAGAAAGGAAAGGGAATAACAAGTAAGGATCTACAAAAAGCTGCTGAAAAGGCGAGCGGTAAAGATCTTGATAATTTTTTTAATGATTATATCTACGGCACTAAAGACCTGGCTAACGAAAAATATCTTCATTTTGCCGGTATAGGTTTAATTGAGACCAACAGCGTCATCAATTCAAAATCAATCGGAATTAATTTTGAGCATGGAAATGCCAGTTTAATTATTTCCGGAATTATCCATGGTGGATCTGCGTTTGAAAATGGACTAAATGTTGGTGATGAATTAATTTCTATTGAGGAATATCGCATAACTCCCGACAATTTCAGCTCCATCATCAACCAATACAAAGCTGGTGACAGAATTACCATTTTGCTCAGCCGCAAGGGAATAGTTCTTGAAAAAGAATTGGATGTTCGGAAAAATGAATCAGTAAGCTATACTTATGAAATTCTGAGCAATCAGACTAAACAGCAGGAAAAGGTCTATAAAACCTGGCTTGGAAAGTGAATTTGAGCTTTGCCGCCGGCAGAAAATCAGATTTACCGAGTGGGTGAGATGTATTGTACTTTTCATTTATTGAATTTATTAGTTCAAAATATACTATTGTTATTTGTAGTATAATCCACAATATTTAGATTTGGGGTCCAATCATAATTGTACCATGACCGGGGAAGAAGCAAAAAAGACAATAGAAGATCTTATCGATAAAATTGATTACTTCAATAACAGATATTACCAGGACAGTATTTCTGAAATATCAGATTTTGAATTTGATCAACTGCTGAAAAAACTTGAAGAACTAGAAAATCAATTTCCTCAATACAAATACCCCTATTCACCCACACTCCGTGTAGGAGGGACCATCACAAAAAGTTTCAACACAGTGGTACATAAAAATGCAATGCTGTCTCTTTCTAACACCTATTCAGAGGAGGATTTGACTGAATTTGATAAGCGAGTTGCAAAGGGTCTCGAGGGGCAAGACTATGAATATATCTGCGAGCTGAAGTTTGATGGAGTCGCCATAAGTCTGTGGTATGAAGATGGTATTTTACAAAGAGCAGTTACGAGAGGTGATGGAACTCGTGGAGATGACATTACTTCCAATGCAAAAACAATTAAATCAATACCCCTCAAATTGAAAAATGGCCATGGAATGCCTCGTGAATTTGAGGTGAGGGGAGAGGTATTCATGACATTGAGTGCGTTTAAAAACCTGAATGCTGAAAAAGAGAGAAAGGGCGAAGCACAATTGGCAAATCCACGGAATACTACTTCAGGAACATTGAAAATGCAGGATTCCTCCATCGTTGCAAGTAGAAAACTGGATTGTTATCTGTACTATTTTCAAAGCGAAGAAAATGTAGTTTCTACACATGAGGAGGCGATAAATCTTATAATTAGCGCTGGGTTCAAGGTGTCTCCTACCTATCGGAAATGCCAAAATATCCGGGAAGTTTTTGCTTATATCGAAGAGTGGGAGGAGAAGCGATTTAATTTGCCTCTCGAGACAGACGGCATTGTTATCAAGGTCAATAGTCTTGATCAGCAGGGCCAGCTTGGCTTTACAGCTAAAAGTCCACGCTGGGCCATCGCATATAAATACAAAGCTCAAAGCGCGACTACAAGGTTGAATGGTATAACTTTTCAGGTTGGCCGGACAGGCGCGATTACACCGGTTGCCGAATTGGAACCAGTGTTACTGGCTGGAACAACGGTGAAAAGAGCATCTCTTCACAACGCAAATGAAATCGAGCGGCTTGGCCTTAAAATTGGTGATTTCGTAATTGTAGAAAAAGGAGGTGAGATCATACCAAAAGTCACTGGAGTGGACATTGAAAGTCGCCCCGACGGACTGGAAGATTTTAAATATATAGATACTTGTCCGGAATGCGGAACACCGCTTATTAGAAAAGAAGGCGAGGCTATACATTATTGCCCAAATGAAGAAAGCTGCCCACCACAAGTTCTCGGAAGAATTGAGCATTTTATTCAGCGAAAAGCAATGAATATTGAAAGCCTTGGACCGGAAACTATTAGAGGGCTTTTGGATCATGAAAAAATCAAAGATATGGCCGATCTATATACATTGACCTTTGATGATCTCAATGGCCTGGAATTCAAAGTATATTCTGAGAAAAAGGATGATTATTCCGTACGTACTTTAAGAGAAAAATCTGCCAGAAATATTATTAGTTCTATTGAAAAATCAAAGCAGCAGCCCTTTCAGCAATTGTTGTTTGGATTGGGAATAAGATATGTTGGTGCAACTGTTTCGGAAAAACTGGTAGAATATTATAAAGATATCCGCAACCTGGAAAAGGCTAGTTTTGTAGAATTGATAGAGGTTCCGGAAATTGGTGAACGGATAGCCGAAAGTCTGAGATTGTATTTTAGTGATGAGAAGAATATACAATTGGTGGAGCGCCTGATAGAGTATGGATTGAGTACAAAATCTGAAGAAAGCGAAGAAAATTCAGGGAATAATATATTGAAAGGGAAAACATTTGTAATTTCAGGAGTCTTTGAAAAAGTGAGCAGAGATGACTTGAAAATGCTCATTAAAAACAATGGAGGTAAAGTTTTATCTTCAATTTCCGCAAAACTTGATTATCTTGTGGCTGGAGATAAAATGGGGCCTTCAAAAAAGGAAAAGGCACAAAAACTTAACATTAACACAATTTCTGAAGACGATTTTTTGAAAATGATTGATAAAAATGATTGAATTTTTAAAAAAATTTACCCTACCGCTGGCATTAAAAAAGTCGATTAAAAAAAATCAGATTAGGCGATACAACGTCAAATATGCCGATGCAAAAAAAATATTGCTGTTTTTTTCTTCTGAAGGAAATCAAAAGATAGCACTTGTGAAAAGTCTTCAGAATAAACTTAAAAAAGACGGGAAGGTGGTAAAATGCTTTTACGTTTTGATTAGAGATGAAGACAAACCAGATGTGCATATGGATGCGGGAATGGAAAGGCTGGATATACATGAATTTTCACTTTTTGGTGAAATAAGAAATCCGGTTGTAGAGGATATTCTCAATGAAGATTATGATTATTTGATCCATGCCGACATGGAGAGTAACATATATTGCGATTTGATTATTTCAAGGTGTAAAGCGAGATGTCGCATCGGAAGATACCTAGAAGCGCACGTCGAACAATATGATCTGATGGTGAAAGTTCCGCCTGAGAGAAAGGCATTCTATTTACTGGACCAGATTTATCACTATATAAAAATCATTTAACAAAATAATATGCAGAATTTATTCAAAGGGACAGGAGTAGCCTTGGTTACACCTTTCAACTCTGAGCTTAAAATAGATTACGATAGTTTTGAGAAGTTGCTTGAATTCAATAGCAATGGTGGGGTAGATTATTTTGTCGTAAATGGCACCACTGGCGAATCCGCAACCACCAGCGGTCAGGAAAAGAGAGATTTACTGAAGTTTATCCAAAAGAATAATCCGGGGAAACTGCCTATTGTTTATGGAACCGGCGGGTATGATACTTTGGACATTGTAAAGCATGTAAGAGAAATGGATTGGACCGGGGTTGATGCGTTGTTGAGTGTAAGCCCGTATTATAATCGCCCGAGTCAGAAAGGTATAATTGCCCATTATGATGCTGTGGCTGACGCCTGTGCGGTGCCGGTGATCATGTACAATGTTCCAAAAAGAACCGGTAGTAATATGGAAGCTTCTACAACAGTCGAGCTTGCAAATCATGAAAATATTATAGCGGTGAAAGAAGCCTCTGGTGATTTCGGACAAATCGTGGATATTGTCGCCAATAAGCCGGATGATTTTATGCTGATTTCCGGTGACGATATGTGCTCAGTATCTATGATCTCAATTGGCGCTGTTGGTGTGATTTCCGTATTGGCCAATGGTTTCCCAAAAGAAATGTCCGGGATGATTAGCGCTGCTTTGAAAGGAGATTATGCCAATGCTCAGTCATATTTGTACAAGCTCAGTCACATCAATCCGCATATGTATTCGGAGGCCAGCCCTGTTGGAATTAAGGAAGTTTTAAGGCAGTTGGGAATTTGTGAAAACCATGTTCGTCTGCCATTGGTTCCGCCCTCATCCAAGTTAATAGAAACTATAAAAGCCATTTTATAGCGATTGAGTTTGACATTATGGAGCTTTATAGTTTCGGATTTTTTCTCACAAGGAATACAAAGCTGCCAAGGGGAAACCCTTAAGGAATTAATTGAAGACAACCTGTGCATTTGGATAGAAAAGCAAATTTTACCGGTAAGCTCTCTTTTAAATATTTGAAACTAATCACCACCTCGCTATCTGTATCCGAAATTATCTTCCAGGAATTGTCATCCACTTTCCTGTTGATATTAGGTTGGGTAGTGTTATGTTCCTTATTGAATTTATAATTTGTTAAAAGATTAATCCATAAAGATTAGTTGGATTATCTAGAGTATATATTATATTTTTTTTTATAATTCATCATAATTGTTGTAAAAACCGGGATTATAATAAGAATTCAGGAACAATTTAAAGATAGTAAGCCTGGCACAAATGGTGAAAAAAATATGATATAGCTTACTAACCAAAGAATATTTGTTATAAAAATTAATTGATATTTGTAGCGAAGGCTACATTTTAATGTTATTGTAATTTATTCAGTGAACATCTATTTCAAAGGATTAAAAATGCCAAGTAAAGTTCGAAAATATTTCAAACTACTAACCATATTTCTATCTGGCGCGGTCCTGATTATAGTTGGCGCTTTTCTCATAGCCAACTATTATCTCAAGCAAAGTGGTATTACTTATGAGTCCTTTAATTATGAATATCCGAACGAAATTACTTTTAATAAGCTTCGGTTTGAAAATGAATCTTTCCTCCTTACCTCCGACCATACTTACCTGAACCTTCGGCTGAGAACTTTATTCAGGGGAAGAATCTCGGCGAGGTTTTTAGAAGCCGAGAATATGTGGATAGAATTGAAACCGGCAGACCCAAATGACGCTACCACTTTCGAACTATCTGAGCTGATGCCGATACAGCTAGATCGGGTGGTAGGAACCAATATTCATTACAAAAGTAAAGAAGGGTTGGACAGTATGGTCATTGATTTGCCCTCGCTTTATGCAATTAATTTCGTTATCGAGGATGGCATTTTTATGGATTCAATAATAAGTAGAAGCGGCACATTAGTTGCCTCATTTTATGATACTATTGAAGCAGATACCACAACGCCTTTATTTGCCGATTTGATTTATCTCAATGCCAATAGTTTCGAGTTGAAAAATGCACATATGCTATTTAATTATACCGATCAATCTTATGATGCTAAACAAGTGAATATTTCACTAAATGGCTGGGGTACAGATAATCCACTCGATTTTAGATTGAATCAATTTTCTATATTGTACGCAGATTCCATTGAGCTATCATCCAATGGAGAGAAGCTGTTTATTACACAAAAGGGTGATTTAGGTTTGGAAGATTTTTCGTTTAAAACCACTCTTTTTGATTTAAGTATAAGTCAAGCAGGAACCACTACCCAAAATAGATATTACGCCACCTTAAAACAATCGCAGATTAGTAGCAATTTGGTACGGATGGTTATGGACGATTTCCCGGTAGCCCAAAATGTCAATATGATGTATGATGGAGGTATTATTTGGGATAATGACAGCATTATTTTTGATCATTTTGAAATTAATCTTGACCATGGGACCAAAGCTGTTGTCAATGGATATGCTATTTATAGTGATTCGTTGGAGAAAGCAAATATAGAAATTGTTACCTTTCAAAGTTCCCTTTTTGAGCTACAACGTATGTTCTCTCTTGATGAAATAGAAGACCAACAAGATGTAGAAATCGAATCGTATCTCCGTTTAACCGGTAACTTATCCGAACTCAAAGTTCTTGGCAATGCCCAACTTAACAAAAGCATGATGAATTTTGATTTGATGTTTGTCGAGAAACCATTGGGAAGATCTAAGCTACGATTGGACCTGAATTCTGATATATTAAGCCCACATCAATTTTTAACAGCTTCACCTGAAGACTTGACTTTTAGAAAGGTGATGCTTAATGCGGAAGCCACGGTGGATTCAAGTTTCAATATTATGGATTTGACAACCAGTTTCAATTGTTCGCAATTGATCTCTTCCGATTATCAGTTAACTGATCTTACAGCTGATGTAAGCATAAGTTCGGGGTTGACGAAGCTTAATGTAAGAGTAAATGAGCAAAACTTTGCCTTGAACATTCAAACCAAAAACAACGTGATAGAAGCAGATTCTGTTCACTTTACCGGGCTATTAAATCTGGATGTGCCATCTATTGCAGATCTATCAACTATCGCAGGAATTGCCAGAACTCCTTTCGATGGTTATTTGAAGAATACAGATTCTGAATTGATTTTTGGAATAATTTTAGACTCTCTTCATTTTAGTCCCGGTAATTTAGAAAACGAATACGTAAACAAAGTTACTTTCTCGTATAGAAGTGATACGACAGATGGAGTCGCCATAGATTTAAACATTGACAACGAAGATATTCTACATTTTGAAGGCGATGAAGAGATTTTTAAGTGGATAAGTGCGGTAGAGATTGACACCTCAAATTATCCATATTTCGAAGCGGAATTGCATCATATAGCAGTGGATAGTACATTATTAACCTTATTTCTAGGTGAGCCGGGATCAGTAAATATTAGTAATTTAACTGTAAAGAGTACTGAAAACTCAATAGCCATTGCTCTATATAGCCCGTTGATGGTTTACAATGAATACCGGCTGGAAAACACCACACTAAATTTTTCAACAAATTTCAAAATCTATAACGGTGATTTGGCCATCGATTCCTTAGAAAATAAGTATGCAAATTTGAATGACGTCAAGGTTAAAATAGTCTCTACTGAGAAGCATAATACTGAAGGTCAACTTTACGTAATGCTAGCAGATCTTAACGAAAGCATTGAGGTTAGTATTCAGATAATAGATGCTCCAGATACTAAAATGTTAAAATTTAAAGATGGCCGAAACATAAAGGTCGGTGCGCAGGAATGGGTTGTCACCGAAAACCAGGGTGCCTCTTTTGATAGTGACTGGAAATTGCAAAAAAGCCATTTTACATTGAGTAGTGGTAGTCAATCGATTGGGCTTTCCACCCGTTCAGAAATTATTGATCTGGAAATTTCTAAACTACAAATTGAGCCGATTTATAGTGTGCTAACAGGTGATACACTGGTAAGTGGCTCATTCAATTTACAGTCCGAATATCAGGTGGATAAAGAATATTTATCATGGAAAGGGAGTTTGGATAGTATTAGTATCGACACCATTTCTATAGGGAATCTTAGCACAAGAGGTCATCTTACCGCCACTCAGTTCGAATCTCACCAGGAGTTAATTCATCAAAATAGTGAGCTATTGATTGACCTTAACAAGCGCGATAATGGCGCATTCGAGTATGATTTAAATTTGAAAAAATTTGATGTAGCCTCTTTAAATCCTATATATCAACAATTGAGATTTGATGGTGAAATTAACGGTGCTTTAGAAGGCAGATTACAAGGTGCCCTCGACGATGAAATTACCGCAGAAGGTTACCTCTACTTTAATAATGTGATACTGCAAATAAATGAATACGGAATGTACGCAGCTATTCCAGATAGTAAAATATTTATTGAGGATGAACTGCTTAGTTTCAATGAATTTTTGGTTAAAGACCGAGACGGAAAGACCCTATCTATTAACGGAACTATTCCAATTCGAGATGGAAAACCTTTGCAGCTAATAGCGAAAACGGAGCAATTTAAATTGCTCGAACAGGACAATAGGAATAAAAAATATTGGGGAAAAATAGATATCTCAAGTGAGGTAAAGCTTAGCGGAACTTCTGATAACTTAACTGTAACAGGGTATTTGGATATATTGAATTCTTCTAACGTCGGCTATAGATATGAAAACGAGATCAAGGTGAACAAATTAGAGGATGAAATCGAATTTGTTTCTTTTTCGGATACTTTATCTCATGAAATTGCCAAGAATAAGGTAAGCAAGGAAAATAAGCTTAATTGGGATTTTGATGTAAACCTTGATAATACCAAGCTCTATGTATTGCTCACAGAGTTGACCAATGACTATGCTAAGCTGACCGCCAATGGCCAGCTTAAATTAAGAACAGGGCAAGGTCTAGCTCCAAATTTATACGGTAAAATTGAAAGTAAGAGTGGGAGTATCTTCTATGCTGTACCGATGGTTTCGGACCTGGATTTAAAAATTAACTACGCTTCCGTTCAGTTTGAGGGGAATCTTGAGAACCCAATAATTTCTTTTACCGGAACCGAAGTATTCAGAGTTTCTACCAAGGAAATATCAGGTAGCGGTAACAAAAAAAGACAGTTGGTGCCGGTAGAAGTAATTGCTATTGTAAAAGAGAGGCCGTTAGAAGAGTTTGAGCTAATGTTTGATTTGCGCAGTGATGATGGCCAGATGGGAAGTTTTATTGATGGTTTACCAACCAACACCCGACAAACTTATGCAATGAATTTATTAATTTTTGGCTCTATGAAGGGTAGTAGTGATGAAGGCAACTCAACTATGAAGGCCGTTGTTGCTAAGTTAAATGAAATCTCTCGTAGAAATCTTCAATCGGCTGAACTTGCTTTTTACATGGATACGGAAAACAATGGAGATGCCAATAACTCGCAAGGGATTAACACCATTGGCTACGATTTTTCAAAAAGTTTATTTCAAGACAAAGTGAGTGTTAGTGTAGGTGGTGAGGTCGTCTTAGAAGGAAATGTAGCCGATGGACGAAAGCAATTTAATCTTTTTAGCAACGTAGAAGTTAAATACCAGTTAATTGAAGATCCAAATATTGAAGCTTTTGCCAGTAGAGCAGATAGCTATTTAGGTCCGGTAGATGGGCAGGTAGATCAGTACTCTTTTGGATTTTCTTTTACAAAGTGGTTTAAAAACATTTTCCACAAAAAAAAGAAAAAGGATGAGTAGAGTTCTATATGCTTTGATTCTCTTATCCAGCATGATAGCAGGCTGTTCTTCTACCAAAAGTCTAAAGGAAGGCGAAGTGTTGTATCGTGGAGAGCGCATAAAATTTGATAAATCAACAGATAATGCTACCTGGAAAATAAATAATTCGACCGAAAAGTTTGCCAGTGTGTATTGGGAGCTATGGGATGCGCCAAATGGGGCATTACTGGGTATGCCTGTAACAAGTTTCATCCCCATGAGGCTCTACATTTATCATCTTTTTTATAATGAAAAATCAAAGGGATTTAACTTCTGGGTTCGTGAAAACTTTGGTGAAGCTCCTAAAACGATACAGTACGTTAACCCAGAGATTAAATTGCAAAAGGGAATTAGCGTTTTTAAAGAATACGGGCATTTTGGTACCACGGGGCATTACAGGTTAATTTATAATAAAAAGAAAAATAAGGCGCACCTACGGTATTTTTTTGATATCTCAGAAGCCTATAAATATCGATCAGTTACTTTTGGAGGGTTACCTAACCTCCCAATTTTAGACTCAAAAGTTAGTGATTTTGGCAAAATATCAACTCTTAAGCCTACCAAAGAGTTTAATTTGTATAAAATACTTTCTGAGAAAAGTAGGTTGGTAAAAAGTTTACAAGATAGCGGGTATTATTTCATCACAGATAAAAATATTACAATTTCGGCTGATACTTCGATCGATAACAAAATGCTGGACTTAAAAATCAGCATCGATCAAGATCTTCCAAAAGTCTTCTACGAACCTCAACATTTAAATAATATTCAAATAGAAATAGGTTCAATTGCTCAAATTTTAAACCCAGTTAAATATTATAGTTGGGAGTATGGGAAGATTGAAAGACGTACACTGGATGGCATCATCGATATCAAATCGCAAAGCAGATATTCTCTGTCAGATACAAAAAGAACTAACCTGTTGCTTTCAGAATTAGGCATTTTTTCAAACCCAAGAGTTGATTATAAAGTTGTAAGTACCGACTCAGCTACTTTGAGTCCACTCATCAGCCTAAATGTACTAGATGCGACAAACATTGAATTTAATATCAAGGGCAATTACAAAAATACCGGATACATTGGCCCATCGGTTGGGTTTACGTTTCGCCAACTCAATTTGTTTAGCGGAGCAGAAAACCTTACTGTTAATGGGGACGTGTATTACGATTTTCCCATTGGCTTGAACAATGAAAGAGTTTCCAATTCTTATGGTTTTTCCGTTCGCTCTACATTGTCAAAACCTTTGTTGCGACCGCCGGTTAAGTTTATAAATCACAAATATAGTCTGCCAAAACAGTTCTATAAATTCAATTTCGAGTTTAATGTCCGGCAAGATTACTTTGATTTGACAGCTATCAATGCCACTTATGGCTGGTTCTGGAAATCCAATCCTAATATCACACATAATGTGGGTTTAGTAGATGTAACAATGAGTAGTATAAAAAACCCAACACAAAGATTTAAAGAATTAGTAGAAACAAACCCCTTGTTAGCGGTTACGTTAGTTGATCAGTTTTTAGTAGGCTCGCACTATGAATTTAACTATAAAAAGCAAGCAACAACGTCAAAACGTTGGGACATCAACTATACAGGAAGAGTCGAATTTTCAGGCAATGTAATTAATACTTTCAAAGATATCTTAACCAATACACCTAATGGCGAGCGGAAGTTTTTAGGGCTAGAATATAACCAGTTTACCCGTATCAACTCTGAGTTTGTGGCGAATTGGCATATCAGTAAAACTCATCAGTTGGTGTTTAGAAATATTATGGGTATTGGATTTGCTTATGGAAACAGTGAGTATATGCCCTATATTAAGCAATATTTTAATGGCGGTACCAATAGTTTACGTCCCTTTAGCGCAAGAACTATAGGCCCCGGAAGGTATTTGCAGCAAAATGAAGCCGAGGTAAATCAAGTTGGTGATATTAAATTGGAATTTAACGTAGAATACAGGATGCCCTTAATCTGGAGATTAAATTTAGGCATCTTTACAGATATGGGAAATATTTGGTTGTCAAAGCCAGACCCTGCGAGACCGAAAGGAGAAATAAGGTGGGATAAAGTTCTCCAAGATACTTATATTACTTCAGGCTTAGGGTTGAGGTTAGATCTGAATTATTTAGTGCTAAGATTAGATGCCGGCGTTGTCATGCACATTCCATTAGTACCTAAAGGATCTCGTTGGATTTGGCAGTACAAAACGTTAATTTGGGCACCTGTTATCGGTATCGGGTATCCGTTTTAAGAGGTTGAGTTTTAATATTTTGGGTTAAACAAGCTATTATGTGCGATCAATAGGAATAAAGTGGGCCAGTGGCTTTGTAAGCATGGTAAATCTGACCTACAACCTATTCAGGTATGAGCAGATGGTTAAGATTGATGAGATAGGTATTAACCAGGCGATCATTGAATATGACAAATTTAATTTTTATAAGGATCAGATTCCACTCCACGCTGTCGCTGAAGCTTTAGCGTAGGCACCTTGGAGGGGTTAGGGGAGGGTTTTTAAGAAAACTAGTGAAACTGTAAATCACAAACTAAAGCCGCCATCTTAATATGTCCAATTGGAAACAAGAAAAACTCTATAACATTGATAATAAATAGATTGAAAAAATGAGAATAAAAGAACAATAAAATATTTCAATTTCTATTTGCGGTTTTCAAAATTTGGAACAAAAATGAAAAACTCAAAATCAATTATTAGAAGTCCTATAAAATCACCTAAGTTTATATATATGAAATCATTTTCAGTTTATTTATTAGTACTGTGTACATTCATCTCTTTCACAGCCAATTCTCAGAATGGAAAAGTTTTTGATAACCTGTCTTTAAAAAGTGAAATTCTTAAAAGTGACAGAAAATACGCCATATATCTGCCACCGGATTATGAATCATCAGAAAGGAGTTATCCTGTATTATACTTGCTTCATGGTTCCGGTGACGATCAGACAGGCTGGATACAGTTTGGGGAAGTATTACACATTGCCGATCAGGCCATAAAACAGGGTAAATCAACTGCCATGATCATTGTGATGCCAGATGCAAATACAGGTAGGAAGGGTTACTTCAATGACCCAAAAGGGGACTGGAATTATGAAGATTTCTTTTTTAATGAGTTGATGCCCCACGTGGAGAAAACCTACAGAATAAAAGGTGAAAAAAAGTATCGGGCAGTCGCCGGATTGTCGATGGGAGGCGGCGGTTCCTTCATGTATGCGTTGCATCATCCGGAGTTGTTTTCATCAGCATGCCCGCTCAGCGCCAGCACAGGTCCGCTTACTCTTGAAGATGTTTCGAGGCGACTCGAACGCAGATCCGACGAAAAATATACAGATAAGGAAAAGGAAAGTTATTTCAAAAATCACAGCGCAGTAGAATTGATGAATACCATGCCGGTCGATAAACTTAAATCTGTAAGGTGGTATATTGATTGTGGCGATGATGATTTTTTATTTGAAGGGAATTCTCTGGTGCATATCGCCATGAGGAAAAGAGATATTCCCCATGAATATCGTGTAAGGGACGGCGTACACAGCTGGACCTATTGGCGAACTTCTTTGCCGGAAGTGCTCCATTTTATTTCTCAGGCTTTCCATCAATATTGAATAGACGCCAATAAGTCGCTCGCATCCTACGAGTGACCAATATTTAGTTGACATATTTAACGGATTTACCAGCAAACCGTTTAGTCTCACAAATAGATGTAAAAAGTGTCTTTAATCCATGAAATATTTTTAGATATCAAGTAATACCTTCGAAGATTATTTACTCAAGTGGTAACAGCACAATAGATAAAAAAAACAAATGATTTTATCTGTTACTTAAAGGAATATAATGTAAAGACTCACCCCAGGTCATCAACACCAAAGGATAATCCGATGCTTTCAATTCTGGATAGGTATTTCCTTCTGATTTTAGCCTGCCTGTTCGGCAGACAGGCGTCTCGCTCATAGACCATGCGACTTATGACTTAAGGCATAACAAAGCTAAAAGGAAAAACCATTTGACTGAAGCAGTGTTTACAGAAATTCTATAGTATTAGATTTTTGAGAGTTTTGGCGATTATTAAGGAAGAACAAGAAATATCGAAATATTATTTCTCTATTAGTAAATTGGTCTGAGCGAGACGCTCAGACCAGTAGGGTAGGCGCTGGCTATAGGGTCTTTAATTTATTTTCAAATGATGGTTCTTATAAACGTTTTACCCTAATGCTAACTGCACAGATTAAGATTAGTAACCAACATAGTATTCAGCTTTGACCTATCGGCAAGACGAATACTTAGTTGTTGTGAGCAGTTTATTTTTTTAAGTCTATATGGTTAGCAATGAATTTAACAAATGCATAACCTGTAAAAACTAATTCATTAAATGTTTGTAAATCAATTTGAATTCGCTCACCAATTCCAATACTTTTCGATTTGTTAATAATTTCTACAGTTACTTCTTCTCCTTTATTTACGTAAAAGGTTTATCTATAACTATTCTTTCTCCTTTTCTAATCACTGAAATTTCCTGAGCCATCCATTTCATCATCAAAACATTTTTACTCTCTACTTCTGTATTCGTATCAATTTCAGTAACAATTCCGGCTCTGTGTTCCAGGCACTTTCTTACATCATTTATTGACTTAATATATTCTAAGTGTATTAATGGTTTTGTTAGTTTTTGCTCAATCCCAGTAATTAAACTTGGCATATCCCGTTTTAAATATTTTTTGTTTAGTTTTTTTTCATGCTTTTCGTAGTCTTCAATGCTAAAGGTTTTTCCGTTCAGTTCCATTAATTCCGAGAAATAGTTTGCCCTACCTAAACTTAGGTTAATTGCCTTTATGATGTCATTTAAAGCATGATTAAAAATCCACATGTTCAAGTAAATTTTCTTATCACCAACATATTGTATTTCTACTAATTTGAAATGATTAAATAATGGAGGATTAGGTACTATATCAAATTCAGTTTCTTGTAGATTTGTCATGATGAAAGAAACCATATTTAATGTATTCTGAACAACTTTATTATAATCAATAATTATTTCATCAGTATTTAATTGAATCCTTCCTTTCTTTGGATTTATAGTATTTTCCATGCTCATTTTTTATAATTGCTCATAACAATATAGCGCTGTATAAAATGTTGACCTAATTAGCGAAGAGGTTTTAAAAAGGAAATAGTGTTTCACAAAGGGCATAGACGCGGAACTGTGTCAGGAATGTTGAGAAGGAGTATTAATGTGTATTCAGGAATTACCCAGACTAAGAGGATCGCCAAATTTCAGAAAATGCAGCTAACACCAACAACTATATCCCATTATCAAACGGCTGAAATCAGCATGCAGGATAGTTATGCCCGAGCCATGAAAAATAAACTAATGAATTATTACTCAAATTAAACTGATAAAATTCCACTCTTTTACGATTTGTTTTGAAGTTTGATTGGTAAATAGAAGATTTTTTTAATTATTATTTCAAAGGTCGATAATGATATGATTCTCCCCACGTCATTAAGACAACAGGATAATCCGATGCTTTCAATTCAGGGTAGGTCAATTCCAGGTATTCCGAATCATCCCAAAACGGTACCCTGTCATCAACGGTATGCCCCAGCTCATTTTCATGTCCGGGAATAACCAGCTTGGGATCGAAACCTTTTACAATTCTGTGAATCTCATTGGTCCAGCAAGGAGGCATGAGAATATCCACTTTATGATGTTCGGACACCTTATCAATCCAATCATAGTCTATCATAAAATCACCTTCGTTGATCTGGTCTCCCATCTGGGCAAATGAGATACCCTCCGGTGAAATGATAAGCGAGACATTATTTTCATGGCTACTCATTTGATGTCCGGGATAAATCACAACATCTATGGAAATGCCTTTATTTTCCAGGGGTAATTTTTGAATGGAATGCGCTTCTCTTTTTAAATGCGTGATTTTGTCGTGAATTGGCTGATCTTCCCACACCTGTGGAGGTGCGACGACCGGTTTATTTTGATTGAGAAACTGTTGAGCGACCCAGATATCTTTATGGTCTCTGTGCCTGTGGCTGATAAAAAGTGCATCGCATTGATCAATCAACCGGCACATGACCTCATTGGACAATGTAAAGCCATCCGACATGGCAGATTCTCCGGTCACCATGTCAAATGCAATGGTGATGGATTTTGTTCGAACTATAAATCCATGATTGTACAGTTGCCATATTTTTGCACCTTCCTCAACAGTAGTAGTCTCAATATCATTCACTGCTTTCATAATTTGAGCATGGAAGAATTTCTGAACAGCAGGTCTTTGTGCGGCATGAACATCGTGCAGTACAGCGTCTATCAAAAGCAGACCAAGATACCTTTCTCTTGGGAGTGGGTATTGAGGGGGTAAATCGGTAATGGTTTTTTTTATTTCGGCGATAAATGCCGTTGTCTGCCTGTTCATATAATCATCTCCTTTTTTATCTAAACAGGGATCAATGGTATTTTCGTTTTGGGCAAATGCTACAAACTGGAAGAACATCAATACCACCATGGTAATTGTCAACATTTTCCACTGTGCTATTTTAATTAATTTCTTCTTCATGATTATTTAATCTATTTTTTTCGCTTTAAAATTATCTATTTGAAACACGGCTTCCGCGATTGAATCATCAGCGCCTGGCAACGGCGGTCCCGGATCTTCGTTGGGTGTTTTTCTATTTGGAATATCCCTGTATGCTCCTGTACGGAACGAAATGCGCTCTACCGATTTCACTGCTTCCGCGAGATTAAAATCAGTTGCAACTGCTTTATCGTTAATCCACAATGAGAATTTTCCAAAAGGTGTGGCGTCAATTTTCAAGTCTATTTTTATCCATTCTCCGGATTTATAGTTTGATAGTACGCTTGATTTGCTTCCGTTCATCGCTTTAATTTTACCATCTTTATCCAGAGAAATCCGCACTGGCCTGTTTCCATATCGGTCAGTAATATCAATTTCAAATAGACCGTGAGTGTTCTGTTGTGCCATGACTTTGAAGCTAATCTCAACATTTTCACCTTCTTCAAATACCCTGATTGCCCTCGCATAATCGTAGGGGTCTTTATCAGAAAGTTGTATGGATTTATTGCCATTATCCGAATTTACCAACTCTACTGGAGCCCATTTGAGATTATAGGTATTCCATTCTATGATTGCGCCTCCGGCTTCCATATTTTCAAAATCTTCTGACACTTCTCCATGCACCTCATATTTTACTGGTGTGGGTACCCTGCTTACCCAAATGTCTTCTTTGTTCATGCTGTAGGTCAGCCACATATCCTGACCCGGGGGATTGCCATTCCCTTCGGCAATACCGCGGACATAGCATGGGCCAAAGTCTTTCCATCTGCCAAAGAATCGTCTTGGTGGCACTTCACCCTGCACGAGCAACATATCATCGTAAATGATTCCATCTTCGCTCGTTATCACAATGAGCGGATAGCGATACTCGTCCAATTCGATTGGATTATAAGCCATGGCAAAACGTCCGTCTTCTGTTGCCTGGCCCCAGTTTTTACCGCCAGCCATGATCAACGTTGGCGATTTTACAGGATTTGAAAAGGTAATTCCTCCATCGTATGAGATCGCACAGGTTGATCTTTTCCACAGCGCCACAATATTTCCATCTTTGCGATGATAATAGGAGAGGGCTTCTTTTGCCTCTTTTATGGTATAAAATCCATCCAGTCCCCGGTCTTCATCCCACCACTGCATGGTTTTCAATTTGTCATTCAACAGATCATTGCAAGCTGTAATAAAGCCTTTATCCCCGGATTTAGTATAAAATGGAAAGCTGGTATTACTTTCATTCCAGTTTGTATGGCTGCTGTATCGTATAAAATAAATAGGTCCCATTTCGCCGTTTTCATAGATTTCCCGGACTACTCGTCCAATTCCACCTTCCATAAAAGGATCTTCAGAATGACCGTAGAATGCCAGGGTTAAAAATCTTCCATCGGGAGCAATATAAAAACCCATGCGCTGGTGCATCATATACCCCGTAGAGCCTTCCGGAATTTTCACACCTTCCGGTGGGTCGTATTGAGGAAAAATGACTTTTGGTTTTTCCCAGTTTCTGCCATCAACCGAGGTGGTGATCAGTGTTTGACCTGGAGGGATATGCTCGTCAATTGGATTGCTCAGATATTGTTGGTAAAACTTTCCATTCCAATAAGCCAGGTTGGATGCATGGTTGTATGTCCAGCCATAGTCATCGGCAAGCTCAGGATGTGTTCGGTTTACCCTGAGTGTCTGCCTGCTTTCAACACCGATGGCATATCGCAGCCTTCCTTCGTGCACATTTGGATCAATGGTAACACCGCCAATATACCGAACTGGTTCGTTGGTACTTCCTGTTTGAGCATGGGTTTTCAGGCATATTGTGAGAGATAAAAATAACAGTAGTGTAACTATTCGTGGTTTCATTGCTTGTGATTTTTAAATGTTTAATGCTTTTTGTTTTATATACTTTCGGATTGCAAATCCGAAAGAGCTGAAAATAAAAGTAGTGTACCTAATTGTTGTTTCATCGTTTATGCTTTTTAAATGCTTAATGCTTTTTCGGATAAATGGTGCACCGCTCTTCTCGCCCACTGCTCTTTCGGATTTGCAATCCGAAAGCAAATACTTTTAGAATTTTCAATTCGCTCATTCAATAAACTCAATTTCAATTAATCCCTTTTGTCCTGCATAGTTTCTGGCGGAACTGTAAATATATTGCTCTGGTGAATCAACGATTTCAGCAGCCACCGGATTACCATGTACATAATCCAATTTTTGTTGAGTGAATGAGTTTGAAATTAATTCCTTTGCTTCATTTCCTTTTTTCCAAAATTTATAATTCTTAATTTTTGTATCATACCTTCCTGCAAATTCAAAACGATTGAGCATCCACGATCTTCTACTTTCGTTTTCTTCCAAAATGGATTTTACAATTCTTTTACTGGTAAATTTTTTAAAATCTCTCAGTATATCACTCAGGTTAATATTTTCTTTACCCGCAGCAATAAGGTGCAGATGATTGCTCATAAGGCACCATGCATATATCACCAGCCCTTTTTCCTTTTGACAAAATTTGAGTGAGTCAATAATTATATGTTTATAAACTGGTCTTGTGAAAACATCTACCCAGTCAACCACAGTGAGCGTGAGAAAATAAATGCCTCCTTCTATTATTTGATTTTTTTGTCCCATGTTATGAATTTAGAAAGCAATTAAATGTCCCCAAATGTTTGTTTATTACAGGCATACGGATTGTAAATCCTTGTTTTAAATGCTTTCGGAGTGCAAATCCGAAAGAGCTGAATCCGAAAGATTTGAGTGCATCAATAATAATATGTTTATAAACTGGTCTTGTGAAAACGTCCACCCAGTCAACCACAGTGAGCGTGAGAAAATAAATGCCTCCTTCTATTATTCGATTTTTTTGTCCCATGTTATGAATTTAAAAAGCAATTATATGTCTCCAAATGTTTGTTTATTACAGGCATACGGATTGCAAATCCTAGTTTTAAATGCTTTCGGATAGCAAATCCGAAAGAGCTGAAAAATTGTATTATTCATTATCCTTTATAATCCATATTTCCGAAACTTGTGATCCTCGCTCACCTTCGCCACAAGTCCAGGAAAATATTACCTTACCATCTTTTAAAGCATCTTCCGGTATCGGAAATTCATATATTGGCTGAACCCCGGTTTTTATAAAATCATGAACGGGAATGTCGTCTGCAGTCAATTTCATTGTTGATCTAAAACGGCCAGTATAGGCAATTTTTATAGTGTAGGATTCATTGGGATTTAGATTGTTATATTCGATTTCCAATGGTTGATCATACAGGGTGGTAACCTGATTCATCCATGACATAGGCGCCGCTTCACCTTCAAATCCTTTTGCCGTTATCTCATGAACCCATTCCTTGTTTTTTAATCCAACACCAAAGCTCACCCTAGGAGATTCCAGGTTCCCGGGATCCTCAATAAAAGATTTATGGGAGATGACCCTTTCCCAACTTTGCGAATTGCCAAAATTATCATAAAATCCACCAGCGCCGGGATTGCTTCTTTTAAGCATAGTTTCAATTTCCACAAGTCTTTTTTCTTCAGAATCCAGCTTTTCAACTTTATTTAACTCTGAAAATATCCATGCCACATCGTTGAGTGGGTTATCAATGTTATCGATGAAATTGCCTCTTCCGCCCATGGCGCCATGTTTTTCGATTGTCAATTGAGCACCGATACTGCTGTACAATGAATCAGCCAAATCAAGGCATTTTTGCTTGTAACCTGCTTGTATTGGCGCTGTCCATGCTTTTGATAGTGTTACTCTGCACAGTTCGATTGCTTTGGCTGTACCCAGGGAATGACTATTGGAAAGATACGCCCTTGCCTGGCGTTCCAGGTCAGTTTCATAAATTAGCCGCTGCTGAACATAGGCGTCAAAATAGGCCCTGATCAAACCCATCTGATAGCGAAAATTTGATCTCATGGATTCTGAGGCATTATTTTCAATTTCCTGCCATTGCCATAGTGTTTGTTGTACTTTTTCATTGGTAGTTAATGGACCCTGAATGTTTTTTTCAAGTGCCAGCAATCCTTGTGCAATATCCTCCGTATGATCCGGAGATATGAAAAACCGGGCATAATCCCTCAAGGTTTCGATGACTGATGTTTCGGGGTTCCAATCCTGGTCGCTCCAGACGAATTTATTTACATCATCATTGGTCCCCTCAGAATAGCTCAAACTTCCATCGGCCAATTGATCAAGCGCATTGTGGATTTTCTTTTGATCTGTGGGTCTCGGATTGATACATTCTCTGCCAAGCGTGATTGCTCCTGCCAGATCCCATTTTGGTATCGGATATTGCGAACTGAGACTGTGCGTGATGTCAGGATATCTTCGGATGGGAATATTTGCGTTTATTTTTTTCCTTATTTCTGCTAAAGTAGGTTTTACCCATGGCCCGAAAACTACTCCTCCAAGCCAATCGTATTCGCCGTTGATGTGTTTATAAAATTTATCAAACCACTCTTGCGTGGGCCGGAAAACCAGTGGAGATATCCATATTTTGGCATTTGGGTGATATTTATGCAAAACAACCGATACTTTTTCCAGCCAGCCGAAAAGTATATCGGGTTCTAAATCTCCCGGGTCACCGCCGGGGACAAACAGATGGTCGAGCCTTGGTAGATTTGCAAATACCTCTTCTCTTTCCTGGATTTCAGCTTTTATAGTTTCCGCGTTTGTATAATCTGAACCCATATTGGGATACCACATCCAAACATCCAGATCATATTCATTACAAATGCTCGATTGAGCTTCGATCATTTCTATTGCCGCTAGCTGCATATGTCTGCTCGTAAAATCATCATCTGTTCGAGGTGGCATGATTTCGATACTGTTTGCGCCAAAGATGGCAAGCTCTCTAATGTACTGATCGAATTGGGCAACAGACCATGCATCATATGAGTTTGTTTTGGGCCGGTAGCCCAACTGGTGGCCACGAATAGGATATTTTGGTGTGCTGGATAATGTTATGTTATCAGGGATTAAAACACTATTTTTTCTCAACTCCATCTTCCGAAGAAGTTTACCTACTCCGTAGAGCGCTCCCCTTTGGTCGTGGCCAATGATCACAATTCTATTGTGTTCAGGCATTACAATCCTATATCCCTCAGGTCCTGTTTTGTTCAGAGTATTCAGTTTATTTTGCCATTCAACAGGCAAATCTTCAACGTCATCGGATATTCCGATTACGATCAAAGGGTCGGCGTCATTTTTATACTTTTTAACCAGTTTCCAACTAATTCCGGTTCTCTTTTCTACTTCTTCCCGGAGCACTTCACTGGTTTTAAGGAGTGTTGATTTGTTTTTCTTTGAAATGAAAATATTGGCCTTTGAAAAATCCTTGAATTCGGCCATTGAATTTATACTCAAAAGAGAAAAATAAAAGATAGCTAAAGTAATTCGTGAAACATGCTTCAATTTCTTCACATTTGGGGCTGCAAACATATTGGGGTTTATTTATTAGTGGTTCTATGAATCTTGATTTCGCATATATGGAGATAATTAAACTATAGGTTTATAATAAAAATCTGCTTGGTGCGAAATTTACCATCTTCCGATGTTACAATTCTATTATAAGCAATTTTATTTCCATCATGTGACCATACAAGATTGCCTGGAGGAAATTCTGATGGTTGGGTCAGAGGCCTGGAAGTATTTGTTTCCAGGTCAAATACATAAATACTTTTATCCAGGATGTAGCAGATCATTTTTCCGTTTGGATGCCATCGGTGATTTCCCTGGACATCCAATTTATGATTTGTAATTTGCTGTGGAGCACCCCCAAGTGGAGAAATGGTAAAAATTTGTGTCACACCATTAGCATCCTTTGCCAGGTATGCCAATTTACTTCCATCGCCGGAGCTGCGCACAATTCCCTGGCATCCGGGATATTTAGCATTTTCAGTGTGAGTCAGCCTTCTTTGAACGCTTCCTTTTGGAGGCATTGGAAAAGTTGTTTTGGTGCCTTCCAGAGGACCATCCGGTCCTGCAATGGTAATATCTTCCGGGATATCGACAATAAATACCTCTTCCAGATCAACTCCATCTTTATCTTTTACTTTACCGATAAATGCCCTTGCTCTTTGCATTTCACTATTTTTATCTTTATAACCGGAAACTCCAACCCAGCTATCTCCGGCAGCATGACTTATTTCATCGCTGCCTGGAGTTGGGTTTGAAACCACTTTTACAACAAGCGCACTGAACCACTCGCCCGATAAATTCTCACCGCTTTCATCCATTTCCACAGGAACAGGATTTCCGCTTTTTGAGACGCCGATTGTTCTTAGATTGTAGGTGACCCCGGTAGAATCTTCGAGGTGTTTTAAAATTGCATCATTGTAAGTATAGCCGATCCATCTTCCATCACCGCTCCACTCGTGACGGTGTGTGCCACCCCTCAATGCCCCTGGTGTATATGGGAAAATGACGTCCCTGGCATCCATAAAAATCGGAGTGCCGGGATTGGCGTCTTCCACAATTACGCCGGTTCTGTGCCACTGCTGATAAGGGTTTTCTTCCGTAATATTGAGAAGCCCATGGATAAAAATCACTTTATTCTCAGTATGGCTGTAGCTTACAGCACCTACTCCCGGACCATAGGATTTATTTTGTGGCAATTCATAAAGAATTTTTATTTCTCCCGTCAATACATTTACTTTCTCGATTCGTGGGCAAGCTCCAATTCCTGCTTCAGGTATTCTTACATCATACACAAGCCATCTATCATCCGGGGAAAAGTTATCATTATTATCCAGATCATGGTTGTAGGACAAATCGTTGGTCAGTTGAATTTCTTCCGGAAATTTATTCGAAGAGCAAGATGATAATATTATACTCATGACAATAAATGGTTGGAAAATCAGGTAAATCTGTTTCACATTGGTAAAGGTTTATTATAAATAAAAAGTCCCACTTACATAATAAACAGGACTTTAATTTTGGTGCTATTTTTTAGTTGGCCGGAGCGCTGATCACTCCAAGATATCTTCCCATCCAATATGGCAAAAGCCAAATATCCCCGGCGCTGTGCTCGGAAATTCCATTTCCACCAGTCCTGTCGAGGTTGAACATATTGCCATTATGCCGCTGAACCGGTCTTTCATCAGGAGGCAATACTTCCTTTGTTGTCTGCCTTCTGAAATTTGGTTCCAAAAACTCTATGTCTTTTCTGTGCGAATTCACGATAACCCAATCAATTAAATCCATTGGGTGCTCTCTCAAATACCAGGCAGCCTCATCCAAATCAAATTCATTTGTACCCGTAAGCGCAGTAATTATATTCCAGGCGCCCTCTTTTTCGGGTCTTTCAGCTTCCCAGTGATCGATAATAGCCTCTTTGAACTTAGCTTTCAGCGTGTCATTGAACGCGTAGTGATAAAGTCCCCAATATCCCACAAAATACATTTCATCATCCGAGTGATTCCACGAGCCTGAAAGCATTTTACTCAATTTATCTGCATCCTTAGGAACTTGTCCGATTTGATCCATAGGACGCATCAGGTTTTCTAAATAGCCGTGATCATTCATCAATTCAAATGCTTTCGTTTTATACTTTTCTTTGCCGGTAAAGTGGTAAGCAGTTTGCAACATCCCGATGATATTGGATGAGTTGAGTTTTCTGTCACCATTCATAAGCGGCCTGGAATTTACATAGTCAGGATTCCATTTTCCCCATTGTGTGGGTTTTCCATCATAGTCAATCAGATACAGATCATTGCGCACGATGTGACTCATCAATGTGTCAATCAGCAAAACGGCTCGATCTTTTAAATCTGTATCTGCCATCAGGTCTGCGATTAAACTGAAGGCAAAGATATGCCCGATGGCTTCATCACTGCTGGTGGTGGATTTCCAATCCCACTCTGGATCGCTGGAGTGCTGCCACCTGTCCGGGTCATGTAAGCGTTCGATATATCCGCTTCGCTCAAAGGACCTGGAAGGAAATCCGGGGATGGGATTAATGCTAAACAATCTTTCCATCGCATCTAAGGACTCTCTGCAGTTTTGTAATGCTTCATCCGACTTTGTTACTGAATATCTGTAGATTTCGCCCGCTATGTACATGGAGGTCCATAAGCCATCGTTATCGGAATCACTTAAACGACCTGAATCGACATTCCCTTTTTCCATATTATCAAAACTTGCATTAAATCCGTTCCTTATATGTCTTTTACGGACTTGTTTCTCGTAGTATATGGCTTTGTCATAAAGGGTCATTTCTTTGAAGACAATCTTACCAAGACCGGATTCCGTAAGTATGAATACACTGTTGTCGCTTCCTTTTGATATGTGTTTGACTACATTATCAGGCAGCCATCGCTCTCCATTGTAATAGTTGAATTTGCCGTCGTCTTTCAACATAAATGCTCCTTTAGTAGAGCCGAACCAAAGATTTCCGTCAATCTCCGCAACAGCCGTAATTTCAGTCCAGGGCAATTTTGTGTTTATTCCGCCAATTTGTTTTGCAGTAGTGAGGTCCAGTTCCAGGTAACCGTCATTGGTACCGATGACAACTTTTCCATTAGCAATTGTTAAACAAGTAAAATCATTTCCTTCATAAACCTTTTTAAGGTTTTGCTGGTCTTTACTAAATGTGCTTATAGATTTTTTTCCTAGGATCCAGAATTTGTTATTTTTATCATCGTAATGAATGTCAATCAAATCATCGCCATCCATCTGGCCTTGCCATAGACTTCCTTTTTTAGATAAATATTCAATGGCTTTTCCATCGGAGATAAGAAAATCGAAATCATCTCCAGCTTCAAAAATAGAAGCATTGGACAAACTATGCTTTAGATACAATTTTCCTGCCCATGCATTGCTTAAAACAGCTTTATCATCGAGGTAAATAAACTGGTTCTGATAAATATCCATTGAACTAATGTTTTTGTCAGTCAACGGGCGGTAGGATACATCGGGCTGAAGTTGCCCGGGATATAAAAACTGACCATCGTGGGTTCTCATCAATCCCTTGGACGAATGGATTTGAACCACCCCATTTCGATCTTCAAAAACCTTATTCAGTGTAGTCCCTTCTTCATCGAGGAAATACTTAATACTAAGATCCTGCCTATAAGGGACATCCTGGTAAACAGGTTGAGAATAATTTGATTTTTTTTCTGCCGGGGCAGCGCAGGAAACAAAAAATACGCTCGATAGAAAAAGAGATATATAGATGCTGTTCTTCATGAATTATATAATTATTTAAAAGTGGTTTGAATACTTACCTGTTATACTATTATCCAACTAAATCAGACTATTATAAACACTTCCAAAATATATGATTAATTATAAATGGATTACGTTTATTCCTTATCGAAAATTGTCCAGGTTTACTTAGCCCAGATTGTAAGAATGATTTATTTATAAATCTCTGTTGCTAGATAAGGTTCAAGTTCTGTTGTCTCCCAAAACATGGCTTTTATATTAAAATATAAACCGGTAAAAATTGATATTATTTTGTTAAATCGATCCAAATAAAGGATATTAAAACTTAGTCGTGATTTGGCAATTAATTAAAATTTTAAGAGGTCTATTATGAAAAAACAAATTGTTAATTTATTCTTCCCCGCATTGCTTGTCCTTACTGCAATTATTTATTTTTCTTTTCAGAATAAGGCTGATTTTTCTTCTCAAAATCAAAATTTCAAACTTCCCGGAGCAAGACCTTATATTGAGGCCAGCGCTTATTCGAGCTTACAAAATGCAATAGATGCACTTCCTGATGATGGTGGCGTCGTTCGCATTCCTCCCGGAGTATTTGAGATTTATAAGCCACTGATCATCAATAAACCGGATGTTCTGTTAGAAGGCGCCGGAACAGCAACTCATATAAAAAATATGAATACGGAAGGTGAGCCTGCACTTATTATTCAACATCGGGACAAAGAAGAAAACCGCGAATCGGAATTATGGCGGGTAAGCTTATCAAATTTTCGCATTACCGGAAACGAAAAGAGCGGACACGGCATTGAAGCGAGAAGGATTAATGAAATATTTATAAATGGCATAACCGTCAGCTACCATGGTGGTGATGGAATAAAGCTTTATTACTGTTACGAAGATCCTCGCATCAGCAATTCTTTGATTACTTATAATAAAGGAACAGGGTTGAACCTGATCGGCTGCCATGATATCATTGTTTCAGCCAATCAATTTGAGGAAAACATGGATGCTCTGCGTTGTATAGACGGATTTAATTTGTGTATGACGGGCAATAATCTTGATGATCACCTGGGAAATGGCGTTGTGATTGAAAATACCTATGGGTCAGTTTTGTCAGGAAATATGATCGAGGAATGTGAGGGTACAGCTGTTATTCTCGACAAGGATTGCTACGGTATCACGATCAGCGCTAATGTGATTGCTCATAATGTCACAGGAGGAGTTGATCTTCGCGATGCCCATGGTTGTGCTGTGAGTGCTAACACATTTACTATTATGGGAAAAGATGCACTTGTCATCGGTCCAAAAAGTGGAAGGATTACCGTATCGGGAAATAATTTTTCCAATAGTTACATCGGCGATGATAAAATCAAACGCCTTGAAGATGATATAAATGCAGGGGGGATTGTTTTTGAGGGGACTACGGATATTTGCGTTGTGGGAAACCTGTTCTCATCCGTGCGTCCTAAAGCTTTGGTGCTGAAAGGTAAATTAAGTGAACATGTCAATTTTTCGGGGAATGTTATTACTGATGCGCCAAGCGACCAGGAAGATCTGAAAAAATCCATTGTAGAGAATAACCTGAATTAAAGCTTGGGGATTTCCAAATAGGCTCCTTTATGAATTTTGGTTCTACCACATCTTTGTGGAAAATAACAATACTGGATTATTCAACTAATTCATGAATGCTTAATTGCGGGAATGAAATAAAACGCAGACGTAATTTACAGGGTGTTAATAATTTACAAATAGCAATTTTTCAAGCGTTCTTGCATTGTATCATTGTCGTATTTCAAGCAGGTTTTAGAAACTTTCGATTACACTGTTATACTTCTCAATGATATACTCAGAAGACGAGTTGTCAATGACTTTCTGCAATTTTAATTTTAAATCCTCAACAGCAGCAGGCTCCATCCAATCCTTGTTAATTAAAATTGAGCTGGAAACAAGGTCAGTCAATCTTTCGAGATCTGATTTCTCGAATGTGGTAGATTTTTCCTGGATTCCCAAAACATATAATATCATGTTTAAATGCTTGTATTGTATTGAAAGAAAACCCGATTGCATTTTAATATCTTCCTCATCAATCGATTCATTGATTTGAAATCCAATATCCAACATATTTTGAGTTATGGTTAAACCAAAGATATAAAGGTCAATCAATTCCTTATTGTAGTACTGTTCCCTGGTATGGAGATCTGTGTAAATGCGTAGCAGATGTTTATGGATATTAACATATGGTTGGATTATATGGGCTTTTTGTTGCAGCGAAAGTGTATCCTCTAATAAAAAATCTAAATTGTCAAGGTTGATTATTCTATCGAAATACATTCCTGATCGTTTGCTGGTTTTTTTTGGCAATGACAAAGGTTTTGCATACTTAATATCATCCAGCACACCACAGGCCTCATTATAATCTTCAAAGCTCCATACCCTTAAGAAATCCGGCATGCCTAAATTTTTATATTCTTCAGCGGTTAAAGAGTGATCTTTATCGTATAACTTTTCGCATGAACTGGTTATTAACAGGAGCATTAAAAAATATAAATAGGTGAACTTCATAGTACTTAAAGCTTTGTCGATTTTCAATATTAAAACAATTAGCAGATAATTCAGATTTTTCTTAAAATTGTATGGAAATATTAAGATTTATAGTGATGTTTGGAAACTTTTAATGCAAATCAAATATTGATTTTTAAAACTTAGCCTATGAAAGTCAAAGGCACAATTCTTTCTTCGATACAAGGGTTTGTTAAAGAAAATTTTCCAAATCGGTATGAGGATTGGATAAATGGTCTGAATGCCACTTCCAAAAAGTTTTTCACCAGCTCAATAATGGCAGCAGATTGGTATGATTACCAGGATGGTTTTATTGAACCTTCGGTGTTGGTGGCCAAAATGTTTTATAACAATGACCTGAAAAAATCGGGGAAGGAAGTTGGCAGGTACAGCGCTGAGGTAGGATTAAAAGGAATTTATAAAGTCTTTGTATTTGTTGCAAAACCACAATTCATCATAAAAAGGGGAGGTAAAATTTTATCTTCATTTTACAATCCGTCAGCTTTAAAAATAGGCGAGGAGCGTCTAAAAGGTGTGGATGTTCACGTAACTTCATTTCCTGATATCACTGAGATTGCAGAGTACAGAATTGCCGGGTGGATGGAAAAGGCACTTGAGATTTGCGGTGTGAAGAATATTTCCATTGAAATCACCGAGTCTTTAGTTCTGGGTGATGAAAGGACAACTTACGTGGTAAATTGGGAATGATAATTACCCTGATATGGAGTAATAATGCTTAATTCTTCGTGTAAATCTCCATCACTTTTTTCAATGCCGTTATGTTAAGCACCTATTATCCCTCTCTGGAGAGGGTGCAGGGAGAGGTAAGACAATAATCACCTTAACTAAACGACATTGACTTGTGTTTTATTAATTTCAGGGACATTTTATCTTTGTCACCACACATTCAAAATTATTAGTTTCACATGAAACCATTTATAATCAAACCTATTGGAAAAGACCTTTATACTCAATTGCAACATAAAATAAACGCCAAAACAAAGCCATTGGGTGCATTGGGTGATCTGGAAGAAATAGCGATTAAAATTGGACAGATCCAGTGCACTGAAACCCCAATACTGACCAGGCCTACGATAATCGTATTTGCTGGAGATCATGGAATCGCGCAGGAAGGTGTAAGCGCTTATCCCCAGGAGGTTACCTTTCAGATGGTCATGAATTTTTTAGGGAATGGTGCTGCCATTAATGTGTTTTGTAATCAATATGGTATTGATTTGAAGGTTGTGGATGCAGGGGTGAATTTTGATTTCTCCGAACACTCCAATCTTATTAATGCTAAGATTGCGAAAGGGACCAAAAGTTTCCTCAGGGAGCCTGCCATGACTGATTCGGAATGTGGGGAAGCTATTAACAAGGGAGCTGAAATATGTTCAGAAATCCATAAAAATGGATCGAATATTATAGGTTTTGGTGAAATGGGCATTGGGAATACCTCAGCGGCAAGCCTGGTGATGAGTAAGATATGTAATCTGCCGGTTTCCGTATGTGTTGGCAGGGGGACAGGGCTGGATGATGAGCAACTAAAGAACAAGATTGACATACTGGAAAAAGCTGCTAAAGTCCATGAAGTAAGTAGGCCATTGGAAATATTGAGGACATATGGTGGATTTGAAATGGCCATGATGTATGGAGCCATGGTGAAAGCTGCAGAGCTTGGGATGGTTGTATTGGTGGATGGATTTATTGCAACATCTGTCTTTTTAGTTGCTAATGCCATACATTCTGAGATTATGGATTATTCAATCTTTTGTCATCAATCGGATGAACATGGACATGCCAGAATGTTAGAGTTTTTAAAAGTGAAGCCAATATTGAAATTAGGACTGAGATTAGGGGAGGGGACAGGTTGCGCTTTGGCCTACCCGGTAATTAAATCTTCCGTTGCTTTTTTAAATGAAATGGCGAGTTTTGAATCTGCTGATGTCTCTCAGAAAGAATGAAAAATGAGTTGAAGATATTTTTCACTGCGCTAATGTTCTTTACCCGCATCCCGTGCTCGGCATGGGTGGGTTACACGCCTGAATATTTAGAGAGATCGACCAGGTATTTTCCATTAATCGGATTCATCGTTGGCTCGATCTCCGGCGGAGTATTTTATCTGTCGCAATTGTTTTTGCCTGTTTCTATCAGCTTAGTATTATCGATGCTGGCAGGCATTCTTACTACAGGCGCTTTCCATGAAGATGGCCTTGCAGATGTTTGCGATGGCTTTGGAGGTGGATGGACAAAAGAGAAGATTCTGGAGATTATGAAAGACAGTCGCATTGGAACCTATGGTGTTATCGGCCTGGTTTTGATTTTACTTTCAAAGTATCTGTTGTCTCTGGAATTGGCTGGAATTTCGACCATTTATTTAATAGGAGTTATTTTTCTGGGACATATATTGAGCAGACTCAATGCGGCAACAGTTATTTTATTTTTCGAGTATTCTCGCGAAGATGCAACAAGTAAGGTAAAACCGGTTGCAAAAAAGTTGAGGTTGTCAGATTATATTGTCGCCCTAGCAATTGGTTTAATTCCACTGGTTGGGATGGCTTATTATTTGAGCTTTCTCATTGTATTTATTATCGTTCCTCTGATAATTCTAATGATTTATTTAGGCCGCTATTTTAATAAATGGATTGGTGGATTTACAGGTGATTGTCTTGGGACGGTGCAACAATTAAGTGAAATAGTGATCTACATCTTTATGTTAGCTATATGGAAATATATTTAGTCAGGCATACAAAGGTGGCAATAAGCAGGGATATTTGCTATGGTATCAGTGATGTTGAGCTTGCCGAAAGCGGAAATGAGGATATTCAAAAAGTTGTCACAAAACTACAGGGCGAGTCATTTCAGAAATCGTTCACAAGTCCATTAAAAAGGTGTAAAAAACTTTCGAATCATTTATCAAAAGGGGCGATTGTAGATAATGCCCTAGTAGAAATGGATTTTGGAGATTGGGAGCTTCAGCGTTGGGATGCCATAGACAAAAATGTATTGGATACATGGATGAATGATTTTGTAAATGAAACACCACCAAATGGTGAATGCTATATGGATTTTACCATGAAAAGCGTGTTCTTTTTTGACGAGCTCGTAAAAGGGTTAAAGTCCGATGATAAAGTGCTTTTGACAACTCATTCCGGAGTGATAAGATCCATCATTTGCCATGTACTCAACCTATCGCTTACTCATTCTTTTAATTTCGAAATCGATTATGGCAGCGTATCAAAAATTGAAGTGATTGATGGCTGGTATAAAGTGAAGTATTTGAATCATTGATATTACTGTAAAATTTAAAACAATGAAAAAGAATCACTTTTCAAATAGAATGGTTGACAAAACAGATTTGGAATTGGAATCAATAGTATCTAACGACCAATCCTATGTTGAGGAAGCCAGACAAGCAGCAATTTGGGAATTAGAGAGACGAAATCTAAAATCAGATATAGTCGTAAAAGCGGAGGAAGAAATACAATCAATGCAAATTAAACGCGAAGAGCGAAGGAAAGAAAAAGTAGAATTTTTTAAAAAAGACCCCAACATTGCTGATGACCCAAATCTGCCAGAGCTTTATTCAAAAAGAGCAATAGCAATGTTTTCTGTTTTTTTTACGATAATTTTCGGAGCGGTTTTGCTAATGCACAACATGAAAAAAACTGAGAATGAAAAACTGAGAATAGCAGTACTTGTTTTCGGAATAGTTTACACTGGAATGATGATAGTTATTATGAACTCCATAAAAACAATGCACAATCTTGCATTAGTTTTCAATAGTGCCGGCGCAATAATTTTGACTGAACTTTTCTGGAATAAGCAAATTGGAAAGGGATTTAAATACAGGAAAAAAGGCATACTGAAACCATTGATTATTTCTATTCTAATCACGATTCCATTTCTCCTTGCAATATTTTATGGAGAATAAATGAAAAAAAGCCAGTAATAGTCGTGGGTAGCAACGATACAGGGAAGGAGACATGTTTGCGATTAGCACTGATCTTTGATAGGAAAATCCTGATTGCAGGGAGCGTTCCCTAGAAATAGAATTCGCATTTGTAGGAAATAGTATCACTCACGCTGGTTGCTATTTTACGAAAGTTTAGTAGATTTGGAATGGCACAGATTTTAATAGTGTTTTTTGTGGTATTAATGGTTATTTTTTTTTTGGTAGGGGCTCTAAGTCGATTTGGATGGGTAAAAACATGTTGCCACAGATTCTCAGATTAATTTACACATTTCATATAAATTTAAAATTCTAATTTAAAAAGACAACAACATGGAAAGTTCAGAAAACAAAAATCAGGGATTTGATTTTGGATTATTTATTGAAGACTCCAAAAAAGCATTATTAAGTCCGAAAGAATATTTTACAGACATGCCCACTTCAGGGGGCTTTGTGGAACCGGTAATCAAGGCAGTAATCTACGGGACAATTGTGGGTGTATTTGCCTTTATTTGGTCCTTAAGTGGCATGTCCTTTTCAGGAGGAAGTTGGCTAAGCGGTGGTATCGGAATCATGGCTTTTGTAGGCGCTGTAATATTCGCGATTATAGGGTTATTTATCGGTGGAGTTATAATGCTGGTTATTTCAGCGATTCTTGGCGGAAACACTGATTACGAAGCGAATGTTCGTGTGGTGGCGTCTCTGATGGTCATCAATGTGGTTCAGGGAATATTAGGATTTTTTGATGGGATAAATCTTTACTTGTCGGCAATAGTTAGTATAGCCGTTAGTTGTTATGGACTTTGGATGATGTATCATGCGCTTGTGCAACGGCTGGATGCGAAAGAACAAGGAGCAAAAATACTGGCGCTAATTTTAGCAGTTTTATTGGTCATCACAACATTTAGTGGGATAGCCGCAAAAAAAATGATACAAAGTGTAAGCGACCGGTATAATCTGGAAAATTTGAATAACATGGATCAGGGAGAGATTATTGATGATATAACCGATCTTATTGAAGATGCCAGCGGAGAAGAAATTGATGCCGATGACCTTAAAGAAGTCATGGAAAAAGTTATGGAAGAAGTATCAAAAGAGGGCAATACAGAGGAAATGGAAGAAGCAATAAAAAAAGCTGTCGAGGAGGCCATGGAAGAAGCAAAAAAAGAACAGGAGGAGCAGTAGGTCTCCTAAAATTTAGCAGACCCAATATGAAAATAAGAAATCGTCTCCAAAAGGTTCTTTTATATTCCATCGGCTTGATATTGATGAATTGCAATGTGAAAGAACCAGGAGTAGAATATCCTTCTAAAACCTTCAACATTTACTTTGGTGACATACACAACCACAATAGTGTCGGATATGCCAAAGGATCTCTTGAGCGCTCGTTTGATATCGCCCGGAATCATTTGGATTTTTATACTTTAACTCCTCATGCTCAATGGCACGATATACAGGTGATGGAAGGAGACAGGCAGCTTCACTGGGAGCATGGTTTTAAGAGAACTGCTGAACAATGGCAAAATGTCCAGAAGATAACTGCAGCCTATAACGATCCCGGATCGTTTGTCACATTTTCAGGGTATGAATGGCACTCGAGCTACTATGGAGATTATTGCCTTTTTTCCATGGAAGATAGTCTCCCATTGGAATATTTTTCCAATCTGGAATCTTTACAGAAATACGCCAAAGAGCATGGAATACTGATCATTCCCCATCATCCGGGTTACCTAGAAGGACGTAGAGGCGCGAATTTCACTTTTCTGAACACAGAGGTTTCGCCTGTTTTGGAAATATATTCTGAGCATGGAAATGCCGAGAGTGTAGATGGGCCATTCCCTTATATAAGACATTCTATGGGTGGGCGCTGGGCTAAAAATACACTACAGGATGCGCTGGCATTGGGGCATCGGATTGGTGTTATGGCCAGCACGGACGATCATCTTGGATATCCGGGAGCATATGGGCAGGGGCTTGTGGCAGTGCTCGCAAATGATCTTTCCAGAAAATCGATTTTTGATGCTGTAAAAGCCCGTCGTACATATGCTGTATCAGGAGATCGAATTAAACTCAATTTTAGGCTAAATGGTCATGTGATGGGTGAGGAGATTCCTTATGCCAACAAAAGAGAAATCACTGTAGATGCTTCGGGATGGGATAAAATTGACCGTATAGAAATATTGAAAAATAACCGTGTCATAAAAAGACAATTTCCAATTGATAATAAGGTGACCGATTCTTCATGGGATAAACCGGTACTGGTGCGCATAGAAATGGGGTGGGGGCCATGGAACGATCTTAACCTTTCACGTATTTGTGACTGGGAGACGAATGTTGAAATTTCCAATGGAAAACTCATAGAAATTTATCCCTGTTTTCAATCGGGTCCCTTCTCAGAAACGAAAAGAAATCGAATAACAGACAAAACAGACAATGGATTTTCTGTAGAAACTTATACTTCGAGAAAACAAGCCTTTATGGAGAATCCAACAAATGCTGTTGTACTCCGAATTTCAGGTAATCCCGAAACAAAAATAACGCTGAACCTACAAAAACCTGTTGAAATGAAGGTTTCAAAAACTTTAAATGAGTTGACAGAAAATAATGCAGTATTTTTTACCGGAGAGTTTCCTGCCGAGTCTTTCATTTTTCATCCGGTGGTATTTTCAGATCACTATTCAACCCGGTTTGAGTTTACAGACACATCTGAAAAACAGGAAGAGTTGAATTGGTATTATGTACGGGTAATTCAGATAAACGGGCAAATGGCTTGGTCTAGTCCGATTTGGGTGGAAAAATTTTCGGAGTAAATGTTGAAAAACTCATACTCCACAGTTCTATTGAATCATTTAATTCAAATTGTACTAAGACAAAAAGTGTGGATATTAACCCGACGATATTATAATATGATAGATATTATTTCTCTCTGAATTAAATTCCCCTCCTTGGAGGGGTTAGGGGTGGGTTTTAACATAAATGTTGACTCTGATAATTATAAATTATGTCCGTCATATTAATACATCTGAGACATACTACATTTCGGTATGAGACAACTCCTAACGATTACAAATTTTCCTGTCTCCCGGATTGTATGTCTTCCTCACTTATAAGGCTAGCACTATTGCCAAAATGTTGCCGGATATAGGTCAGAATCAGAGCTAACTCTTCATCGCCTAAAAAATTGAAGGGTGGCATCACGCCATTGTAAGACTCTCCATTGACTTCGATGACTCCATTCAATCCATTTAGCACAATGGCAATTAACTGATTTTTATCACCGAGCACGGTCTCATTTTTTCCTAAAGGAGGGAAATAACCTACTGCGCCATTACCATCCATTTGATGACAGGGGCCACAGAAGGTGTTATAAAGTCGTTCATCCTGCGATAGGTTCTTTTGTAAATTGTCATTAATAATATCGGGCGTTCTGATGTGTGAAACAGATTTCCTGTTTTCCATAGCAACCAATTGGTTTGTATTGAATTTATTGCGATCACGACTGTATATTACCCTCCACACTTTTCCTCGGTTTGATTCTGTGATGTACAATGAACCGTCCGGACCTTCTGCTAAACCAACGGGTCGATATGCTGCGTCACTGGTATTTACAACTGGGTCAATGCCTGTAAAGCCATCTGCAAATATTTCCCATTGGCCTGTTACCCTGCCATTTTCAAAGGGTACAAAAGCCACAAAATAACCAGCCTGAGGGTAGGGAGCCCGGTTGGTTGAGCCGTGGAAAGCGATGAAGTCTCCATACCGGTACCGCTCAGGAAATTGATTGCCCCTATAAAATAGTAAGTCGTTTGGTGCCCAGTGAGCAGGAAATCCAAGCTCAGGAAGAGCCATTCCCTCACATCTTTCTGTGATGGTTCCGTCTCCACCGTATTCTGGAGCAAGAATCATTTCATCTTTAATTTGATCATAAAAACAGTAAGGCCATCCGTAGTTGGCATTTTCGGATACCCGAATAAGCTCTTCCGCTGGAAGCACCGCACTTTGCCATGCAGAGAAGCGGTCTGGAAATAGACTGTGTAAGTTGTCTCTGCCATGCTTCATGATGTAAATACGCTTGTCCACCGGGTGCCAATCCATCCCGACGACACTTCTTATGCCCGTGGCAAATTTATAACCATCCTCTTGCCTTAATCCGATCTTGTCAGCTTCGAAACGCCAAATACCTCCATGCAATTCTAATTCAGGGCAAGGGTCTATTCCAATACCACCAGGTGCTCCGTTAGGCGATGCATCCAGCGTTTGGCATGCGTTTGAAGGGGCTCCGAATGGCACATACATATATCCTTCATCATCGAATGAAACGGGTTTTGTAATATGCCAATGCACCCCATGTGGATGATCATCGACCAACACTTCTTCCCGTGGACCTGTCGGAACCAATGATTCCGGTGTGAGTTTTTGACGATAAAGCACCAGGGCCGAACTATAGTAGATGTACCCATCATGGATGGTCATGGTAGTTCCATAATTTCTGCTTCCCAATGGTACACCCCCAAATCTTTGCCTGATATCCATCCGCCCGTCACCATTGTTATCTCGTAAAGCCACTATCCCTCCCCGAATTGTATCTGATGAACTTAGTTTGATGTAAATATCTCCATTGTCATTGATTGCAAGATGCCTGGCCCTGCCAACGCTATCTGCTACAACCAGCGCTTCGAAACCATCAGGAAGGAAGAGCCCTCCATTATCCGGATCTGGTGGAGGTAAGTGAGTTGGTGACTGACAAGCAGCCATATATAAAAAGATGGAGACAATTAGCCTGGTTATCGAGAAATTGTTAATATTCATTTTAGTTCAAATGGAGTTGCGGAAATGCCATTAAGATCCCAAACGATTTTGCCTGCGCGGATTGTAAGTTCTGCCTCGAATTTTTTATTGCCGGTGATTCTGTTTTTACCGGCGTCAACAAAGCCAAAATTGCCATCTCTTACACTTATTAAGGCTACATCGGCAACTGCTCCTTCGCTGAGGTTTCCCAGGTCTTCCCTTTTGATAGATTTTGCAGGATTCCAGGTAGCTCTCAGTAATATGTCTTTTTCTTCCATGCCCATCGCCATGTATTTGGACATAATATTGAGCATATCTTTCATCCCTGAATTCATGCTGAAACGATGCAGATCACTGCCGAAAGAATTGGGTAGCAATCCCTGTTTGAGTGCGGGTATGGCCTCGCTAAACCAGAAACCTGCACCGCCATGGCCAACATCAAACAATACTCCTTTTTCTTTTGCCAGAAAAACCAATGGCTGTACAAGACCATCTTCTCCAATCACACTTGATCTTTCCGATATTTTCTCATACGAATGAGTAATAATATCTCCGGGTCTCATGCGATCTAGTTGATCTTTTAGGGAGTATTGAGGCAAGTGACATTCAACAAACATTGGCCTTTCTGCCTGTTTAGCAGCTTCGGATGCCCGTTCAAATGGTGTCCACAAATCACCGGTGTAATGACCTATTTTTATACCCACAATGATATCCGGATACGTTTCTATACATTTTACAGCCTTGCCCACATCCATTTCATCGATATCTTCCTGCTGATCGTCACCGGTCATGCCGGAACCTGAAATATTCAGGAAAGCCAGGATTCGGGTTTTGGAATGTTCAATTACCTGCTCCTTGAATTTCGGGAAATTCCTCCATCCCGAAGTGCCGGCGTCAACTACAGTGGTGATGCCAGCCCGTAATGTAAAATCATCGGGAGAAAGGCTATAGGAGCCATCAACAAATTTTTTTGGACGGCTTCCAACGAATACATGTGTATGAATGTCAATTAGTCCCGGACAGACATACATTCCCGAAGCGTCTATCACCTTTTTTACTTCTGCTTCGGATATATTTTTTGCAACGCGGAAGACCTTATCTCCTATGATGGCAACATCCATTACACCATCTATTTCGTTTTTTGCATCGAAAACATGTCCGTTTTTTATGAGAATATCGATGTCCTGTGCTTTCAAATTGTTTTGAAGAATCAAGGGAAATAAAAAGAGATAGCAAATGATAGAAAGAGATTTCATGGTAATGGTTTAATTAATCTCAAAATAGTTTTTATAAGCTAATATTTTTAACGGTCGGAACCTCACCTATAATTCATGATATTGCATTAAATACCCTGCCTCCTGCTCCTGCCACTGCTACTTCTCAGTAAGGTTTTAATAGGTATTTCCCATAGAATAAAGAAGCCCCCTAATTTGATACTAAATCACTTAGATTCAAATTCTTCCATACTTATCCCATTCAAATCCCAGACAACTTTACCTGCACGCATCGTTAGTTCAGCCTCCAGTTTTTGATTGGATTTCACTCTTTTCTTCCTAACATCAACATATCCAAATTCACCTTCCCTAAGTCTGAGAATAGCGACGTCAGCTTCAGCTCCTACACTTAAATGTCCAAGATCCGGACGATTGATGACCAGTGCAGGATTCCAGGTGGCTCGCATTATTACATCTTCCAATGTCATTCCTATCGCCATAAATTTGGAAAGTACATTGCATAGATTTTTCATACCTGAATTCATACTTTGTGTATGCAGATCGGTACTGATGACATTTGGTTTGAAACCCTGTTTTAGAGCAGGAACCGCTTGTCGCCAGGAGAAAGCTCCGCCACCGTGCCCCACATCGAAAATAATACCCCGTTTTTGGGCTTCGAAAACGAAAGGTTTCACCTTGCCGTCTTCGTCCACGATATTTTCTCGTCCAATGGGTCCATATGAAAATGTATGTGTGAACATATCACCTGGCCGCAAATGTTCAAGAAAAAGTGATTTAATCGAATTAGGTGGATCGTGTTCTCCAAAGTCAATCATGACAGGTACATTGGCAAGTTTTCCGGCTTCCACGGCCTTATCTACTTGAGTGAATTCGCCCCAATAATGAGCGGATTTTATTCCGACAATTATTTCCGGATACAGCCTTGTGATCATGTGTGCTGTCATTTCTGGATTCATATCGGTGATATCCTGTTCCTCAAAACGACCAGTCATACCAGTACCGACAATATTCAGCAATGCTAATACACGGGTATTGGCTTTGTCAATGGTTTGTTCTTTAAATTGTCTGAAATTGCGCCACCCGGATGACCCGGCATCCACTACAGTAGTTACGCCTGATCTGAATGTAAATCCGTCTGGCATCACACTTGTAGCGCCGTCCGCAATATATGCACCCGGTTTATGACCCATAAATACATGGACATGCATATCGATCAGTCCCGGGGTTACATAAAGGCCTGAAACATCGATGATTTTGCTGGCCTGGTTGGGGTTTATATAGGCTGCCACTCGTGTGATTTTACCATCGGTTATGGCAATATCCATGGGATTATTAATGCCATTTTTAGGATCGATTAGATGGCCCCCCTTCAGGAGTACATCGTGCTGGGCAACAACACACTGTATTGATATCAGTAATGATACAGTGAAAAAAAAGAAATATAATCTCAGGCTTCTATGGTTGGTCATAATATTTATTGATTTTGCATTAACTTCTTTTATGTACAAACATGTAACTGTTTTAAAATTATTCAGTTGGAGTTTCGGTGCCGCAATGTTTCCAATTTTACCTAAGTATTTTAAACAGGTGAATAATAGAATAAAAGAACATTTGAATTGCGAATTTTAACAACAAAATTCACTTCATAATTCAACGTAGTTTAGTTAAGAAGATTTATTGTATTACCTCTCCCCACCTGATCCGGTGGGCAGGCCTACACCCTCTCCAGAGAGGGATAATAGGAGCTTAACTAAACGACATTGCTTCATATTTCGGTATTCAATTGTTCAAATTTTCGTTATTCTATCATTTCCTTCCTTTTTTGCAAATCCTACAATTCAATTAACAACTCCTATTTTACCTCCCTACTGCCTACCGCCACTGCCACTGCCTACTGCTAACACCTCTTGCCACTTCCAAGGTTACTATTAGAAAGTGTATTGTTCTTTAAAGAAAGATTCCCGCATCCCGGCAAATTGTTTTATCCCGATTAGGTGGCCAATGGTGGTCCTCCAGGGATGGTGATTTTTTTCTTTTTATTACCGTAAGGTGTACGGGTTCCCACAAATGTTGCAGTGAGGTATTCACCCAAATATATAGACCCAACTAGTTTTTCATTTTTTAATTTTCCCGAAAACAGGTAGATCAATGCGTTGCCGGGTATTCGATAATCAGATCTCAACTTTATATCATCGCCTTCTACCATACCGATCAGATCCAACATCTCAAAATCAGCCTGGTGCATGCCCTGTATCCAGTTGCCATCCTGTTCGATAAATAATTTGTGATTGCTTTTACTGCTGGGAAATGAGACTTCGATATCCCAGTGCCCGTTTATATCAACTTTGGCAGCATTCAATTTGTCAGGTTGCGGAGCATATTTTTGTGATAAAATGCCATGAAGACGGTCTGCTACAACTTCGGCGTTACCCGGCTGCATCTGATTCGGAGTGATATTAATGGAAGTCCAATTGTCAGTTGTCTTGCTGCCGATAGCTATCCTGATTTTATTTCTGGCTACTTCCTCAGCTACTTCTTCTCCGGTGATATTAAGTTGGTCAGGATCCCATTGAACATGTAAAACCGGTGCGTGATTTGACAAACCTTTCGGTTGTGTGACATTTGTTTTTATACCTTTTATGGTAAGCATACGTTTGGATATCAAATCCAACCAGGACAACCATTCCTGCCATTCTCCTTTATGATCGCGGGTGAACCAGGCTTCAACAGCTGCCAGCATACCCAGCATTTCTTCTTTTCCTACTTTGTTATCCCTCCCCGGGCCATGATGAGGTGAACTCGCCTGCCATGCGGACATCAAAATATCTTTTTTACCCAGAAGCATACCTGCGCATTGTGGACCACAAATGGCTTTACCACCACTGTAGGCTACTACCGTTGCCCCTTGTTCGAAATGTACTGGGGGAACGGTAAGATTTTCTGCCGCCGCATCCAATACTACAGGAATGCCCAGTGGTTCGGCCATATTGGCGATCACTTCCAAAGAAAATGGTTGACCGGGTTGTGACTGGTCGCATGCTAGCACATAGATCATCGCCGTATGATCGTTGATGGCAGTGCGCATCTCATCCGCCGTCTCAACAGTTAGGACTTTTACGCCGATGTTTCGAATACCATGATCATAGACATTTCTGGAGTACCGGGGAATTATAACTTCTGTTTTCTCCATTCCTGTCAAATTTGGAATACGAATCAACCTTTCAGGATTGCCTCCCGTCACACAAGCGGCAGTGATATGCTTAAGCGCCGCTGCACAGCCAGCTGTAACAACACCCCATTCAGTTTTTGTTAATTCACCAAGCCTTTTACCAATACCAAATGCAAGTTCATCGTATTGAACAAAATAACCGGATGCCGCTTCCATTGCTTCAAGCACTTCCGGTCTTTCTACGGATCCGCCCAAAATGGTAAAAGTTCCGCGGCAATTGATGATGGGTTCCACACCTATAGAGTGGTATATGTTTTCTTCTTTTCTTTTAGTAATGGAAGTAGATTGTCCTGCTATGAGGTCCGGACTTATGGCAGTTCCCACCAGTGGGATTACCGATAATTGTTTGAGAATTTCTCTGCGATTCATAAGATTAGTTTTATAAACGGATTGGATTTCAATTTATGAAAATAAGGCTTAGAAACAAAAGAACAAACTGGCTCTTAGATAAAGGAATCATCTCGATCACAATTATATTGCGATCTTAACCTTAATACAGCATTTGAAAAGCGAGATGAGGGAGCTGTAGTTTAGTGGTCTGTGTGCACAGGCCATGGGACGAGAGATTTCTTGTCCCGGCCACTGATTATCTCCGGATTTATTCCGGGGTCTGTCCGCAATTGGGGTCACAATTCTAAACAAATAGTGAATACCAAAAGCCTAAAAACCCCAGGAACTATCCATTAATTCCGGTAAACATAAAGGTATTTTTTTCCATAGCTGAGATCTCTGCCTGCCGTGAGGTAGGATTACTAATATAAAACAGATGCCGTAATAAATCCCGCAATTATCCTCTTTGCCTTGGTTTACGTTCTCATAAACCAGGTTTTTCAGTCTGCGAGGACACTTACCGAGGCACTTAAGACCACAATTATAAAAAAGCCAGACTAAATGAATAATTTTTAGTCTGGCTTACAATACGATTTATTTTAATATATGACTATCAAAAGCCAGTATGAGTTAAAATAAAAATCCTACTGAGAAAGCAAACCTTCGAAGAATTCGCCGCTCCGAAATCTCCACATCATCTATATCCCATGGGCGATAATAAATGTAGTCTGCTTTAGAATCCTGGTTGATGTATCCAAGGGAGAAGACCATTGAACTGTTGTAAAAATTGATCTGATAACCCAGGCCAATTTGCCAGTATAAACCACCTGTCACATTGTTGAGCTCAAACTGGTCTTCATTTTTATTTGTTTTCCATGCGAAACCATATCCGACATCTCCGAAATAAAACGGAGAGACTTTCTTGTCTGACAGATATCCTTTTATTGTGGCATAGACAGGCATGGTTAAATAATTACCGTATTTGTTAATTCCGATCCCAAGTCCTGTACCAAGGTATTTACTGAATTGATACCCATTGATGGTTTGAAGGGAAACACCTACGTTATCTTCTCCAAACAGCAGACCACCTTTTATTTCATGATAGAAGGATTCAATTTTTAAGGAGGGTGGATTGTTGAGCTTTTCTCCGAAATTATCACTGACTTCGCCATATCCTTGAAAACTTATTTTTTTGATATGATCAAATCGAATTAAGAATACATTAGAATCTCCCAGTGTTACTTTGAGCTTGCTGTCGTCAAATGACTGAACAATTCCCCCTTTTATTTTTATGCCGTTTTTGAGTACGATTTTGGCTTGTTTGTTAACCTGGGCAACTCCATTCAGACTCACTAAAAGGAGAAAAAATAACGCGATTGAAAAAAATGAATATTTCATAATTACATTCATCATTTACAGCATAGGTTCTTTCCTGGAAATGGAAATCGTGCTGAGTAATTTGATATCATCAGGATCGGAATAATCGAACTGGTATAAACCGTCATTTCCAATCATGATTAAATTATTTTTATATGGAATGACATCGTAGGCATCGAAATCTCCATAGTATGCGAGAAGATTCTTGGGTATTTTATAGATATCCGAAGCATCGAAAACTTTTAGACCGGCACTGCCTTCACAAATGAATAGTGTGCCATTATCAATACCTAGTCCATATGGATTTGTCATGGGATGGGATACGAGCAACTTTGGGTTTTTAAGATCACTGATGTCGATGACATCCAATTGATTCGAAGCGGTATTTCTGCAGCCGGTTCCTCCACGTAAAGTAACATAAGCGATGTCATTTTCTACAACAACAGGATCGCAGCTTACTATATGAGAAATAGTAGAAAGCTGGACTGGCAGGTCCGGATTAGAATTGTCAAATATGATCATACCTGATTGTGTACCTAAAAACAAATTGTCTTTGTATGGGAAAATAGTTTCAATTCCCCAGCCAATGTTCAGGTTTGCCCCTGGGACGGGGTTATCGAGATCTGATATATCAAATACCAGCATATTGCTATTGTCAATACTATATAGATGGTCTTGCTGAATTGTAAACCTTGCCATTGAACCGCCAACACCTGTTTGCATAATTGGGGAGCTTTCCGGGGCAAAGCTCGACAGCGCCATATCCGTGGTAGCAAAGCCTCCCCTCAGTGCCAAACCTGTTCCATAGTTATAGTAAGATGGGAAAGAACCATTGAATTCACTTTCATTCACTTCAATAATCTCCTTTGGCTCCCAGTCAATTAAAACTCCATTTTCCAGATCGTAGTATTGATTTTGCTGAGCGAGATTCAGGAAGATATCTTCAATTCTTTTAGAGAGTCTGACATCCTCCGGATTTGAAATATCAATGACAAGCAAATCCACATAACTGTCAGCAAATAATCTATCACCCTTCACAGCCAGTTCATAATTACCGGGGATATTGATGAAATTGATGATTTCGGGCTGTTCTTTATTCTTATTATCGATCACATGGATTCCTTTTCCGGGCTCATTCAGGAAAATATAATTTTGATATAAATAAATTTTTCCCGTATTGGTCACTTCTACAGGAGGCATTATTTCGAAAGAAGCCCTCAGCTCCTGAGTACTGAGATATACAGGAGCCATGATGGTATATTTTTGTGTTATTTCCACTTTATCATCACAACCGCTTAGCAGGAGGCCAATAGCAGCAATAAAAATTCCGGTGATTATAATGAGATTTTTCAAGGTGTTCTGACGGGTCATTTTCATGGGATTAAAAGTTTAGTAAAAATGTTTTGTTCTTTTGACACCCTGTTTTAAAAAATGGTTGGAACTCAAGAAAAAGTTAATAAAAAATCTATAGTGAGTCCGCCCCGAAAAGTCATAGTTTGGTGATTTTCAACTTTTCTACCCCTAACCCCTAAAGCCTGTCTGTTGGGTAGACCAATGTCAAAAAGTTAAGAAATTTTCTTCATCATATCGGCTCGGTCTGTGTCCTCACAGACCGAAATATGTGGTTTGTGAGGACACCATAGTCGTTAACCTTAGGGCTTTAATATTTCATTAACTAACTGATAATGTGTCTTTTTACGCCAAGGAGCCTGACAGGCTGTATTGTCAATTTGGGGTAGAAAATCTTTTTTAA
>JAJRQT010000039.1 GCA_024280115.1 Bacteroidota bacterium
CGGTTCTGTTTTAGCGCAACAGAGTTGGGAAGAAAAATTAAAAAATGTCAATGGCGTCATTACCGAACAAAAACAAGATGTAGAGATCTCCATTACCGAAGACGGAAAGTTGCAAATTATTTCAAGAGTATTTGAAGAAACGCAACATTTTGGGGAGAATGCCAACCTTTACAGCGAGCAATCAATAGGATACTCGCAAACTTTCACTGAGATTTCTGATATCGTAGCATATTCCCTTGTACTCAATAGTAAAAATAAATTTAAGAAAATACCGGTAAAAGAATTCTTAACATCTGATTCGAGGTCTGCCGGAGTATTTTATGATGACCACAAAAAGATCAGTTACACGTTTCCTGCGTTACAGGCCGGTTCAAAAACAGTTACTTCATATACTAAGAGATATAAGGAACCTCGTTTTTGGGGCTACTATTTGTTTTCATCATTTTTCCCTGTTGAAAAAAGCATTTTTACCGTAAAAGCACCAGCCAAAGTGGAATTGAATTTTATTAATTTTGGTATTGATGATGATAAAATTCATTTCACGAAGGAGAAAAAGGGGAAAAACATCATCTATCGATGGCGTGCAGAAAAGCTTGACCGGATACGATTAAGCAAAGGCTCCGATGGGGTTTTACAAAATGCTCCACATTTAATTATTTATGTGGATTCATACGAATATGACGGAGTAGTAAAGAATGTACTACGGGATGTCAATGATCTTCATGCCTGGTATCAGAACTTTTTAAAAGGCATAGAAGATGGTGATAATGAAAGCATGAAAGTTATGGTCGATAACATTGTTAAAGGTAAAGCGACAGAGATAGAAAAGGTTGAGGCCATCTATTATTGGGTACAGCAAAATATTAAGTACATAGCAATTGAAGATGGCCTTGGAGGATTCAGGCCGCGTGGGTCTAATACTGTTTTTACCAGGCGATACGGAGATTGTAAAGATATGAGTAACCTAATCCACAACATGCTTGACCTGGCGGATATTCCTTCTAACCTCGCATGGATTGGTACTACATCTATTCCTTATTCACATAAAGAAGTTCCTACGCCAATGACTGATAATCACATGATTTGTACTTATGAGAACGATAACCGCTACTATTTCCTCGATGCAACAGATCAGTACAATAGATTCGGTATTCCTACTTCACACATCCAGGGAAAGGAAGCGTTGGTCAATAAAGGCGTCAATGATTTTGAACTGGTAAATGTTCCGGTAGTCTCAGCGAAAATAAATCATATTTCTGATTCTTTATTTATTAGTATTGATGGTAGCCAGGTGAATGGAACCGGGCAGGCTGTTTATTCCGGATACAACAAAATACCCGTTGCCAATAGTCTTGAAAATATGAATGAGGAGAATAAAAAGACATTTTTAAATATGCTTCTCAAGAAAGGGAACAACAAATTTAAATTGAACTCTGTAGAGACCAAAAATGTATCTGAACAAAATGAAGATCTGATCATAAATTATGATTTTACAATTGATGATTATATCATTAAAGCTGCTGATGAGGTTTATCTGAATCCCCATTTCGACAAGGAGTTGGAAGATGATTTAATTGATATTTCTACGACGCATAAAGATATTCATAATACTTATAAGAGGTCAACTTCCAATACATACTGCATAAATATTCCGGACAAATATGCGGTTACTTATTTACCTGAAAATTCTGAGTACAAAAACAAAGATTTTGGTTTTAGCATAAACTATCAGCTAAAAGACAACAGGATATACATTCATCAGGAAGTAGAGATTAATACGTTGCAAATCAGAAAAGCACAGTTTGAATCGTGGAATACAATGATTAGGAGATTATTTTCAGCCTATAAGGAATCTGTGGTGTTGGGTAAAATATAATTTAGAGCATTCATGAAAATCATCAGACGATCAATATTATTATTTTTTTTACTTTTTCAGCAGTTCTGTTACGGCACAGACTTATTTTATATTGAATATGATTGGGAGGAAAATCCTGAATTTGAAGTCACATCAACAGAAAACGTAGATCTCAATGCCGTAGTTCTGAAAGACTTGAAAGTTGTGGAATTTTATTTTGATGAGGATTACAACACAATCATGCAGCTTTATACCGTGCATACCAAGGTTCAGGTAAATACTCATGAGGCCGTTGAATTGTATAATAAGCACTACATGCCCATGAATAGGGTAATTGGGATTGAGGATTTACGTGCGCGAGTTATCACCAAAGACGAGGTAAAGGAAATTGAAGAGATTGATCTTAAAGATTATGAAGGTGAAGATGATTATTCATCGTATAAATACTTTGCTATTGAAGGTGTGGAGATTGGGAGTCAGATCGAGTATATCTATACATTTAAAATGATGCCACAGTTGGAGGGGGGCAGAGAGTTTTTTCAGACTGACGAATTGAAATTGAACAATGAATTCCACATTTTTTGTGAAGAGAAAATGTTTTTTAATATAAAAAGTTATAATGGTTTTAAAGAGCTTGAGCTTGACACAGCTATAGAAGGAAAGAACCATTATTTTGCTATTATCCCGAAAATCGATCCCCTTAACCCTGAGCTTTATGCTCCATATAACAATAGTTTAATGAGGGTTGAATACAAACTTGATCATATAGACCCTGCAGATGGTGTGAAGCTTTACACCTATGATCAATTGTCGGATCAGCTCAATCAATATATAAGAAGAGACATCTCAAAGAAGGATATTAAACGCTTGAAGAAATTGAGTGCCGAATTGAAATTGGATGGATTGACAGAGCTTGAAAAAATCAGAAGAGTAGAAGATTTTGTTAAGCGGAATATTACAATTTCAGAGCAGAGCAATGATGACCTGGAGGCGCTGAATGTGGTTCTCGAAAAATTGGTTGCGAATCAAAGGGGGGTAATCAAGCTTTATGTCGCTATTTTCGATTTGAATGATATTGATTATAAATATGGCCTGACATCAGATAGAACTAAAGTAGCCATGGATCCGGATTTTGAGTCTTATAGTTTTTTAGAAAACTATATATTTTACTTCCCCGATGTCGATAAGTATATGGCGCCCACAGAGACCCTTTACAGAGTTGGGTATATACCATTTAACTGGAGCAATAATTACGGTTTATTTGTAAAAAACGTAAAACTCGGTGAGACAACCACAGGCATTGGCGAAGTGAGATTTATTGAACCGCTGGGATTCAGTAAAAATGAAGATATATTGGATGTGAAGATTGATTTTAAGGGAGATTTCACTTCTTTGAACTTGGATATTGAAAGGACTCTGACTGGATATAATGCCACTTTTATTCAGCCAATTTTTGAATTGATACCCGAGCAGGATAATAAAGTAGTGGTGAAAGAGCTTTTAAACTTAACTGGAAAAGATGTGGAATTGAACGAATTCGAATTAGAGAATTCTTCCCTGGATTCCCTTTATTTAAAGCCATTTATCATCAAGGGATCAGCATCCACAAGTAGCTCATTTTTCAACAAAGCCGGTAATAGGTACCTTTTCATGATAGGCGAGGTAATTGGAGAGCAAGTTGAAATGTACCAGGAAGAAGAGCGAAAATTGCCTGTTGAAAATGAATTTAACCGCAACTATGAACGCACTATTGAATTTGAAATCCCTGAGGGATATAAGATTCGAAATCTCGAAGACCTTAACTTTAACATCAGTCATAAGGAGGCATCGGGTGAGAAATCTATGGGATTTGAATCTTACTATGAAGTGGATGGTGACATGGTGAAAGTGTTTATAAAAGAATTCTATAAAAAACTGGATTACCCCATTGAATACTTTGACCAATTCCGGGAGATCATCAATGCAGCCGCTGACTTCAATAAAAAAGTCTTGATTTTTGAAAAAGGATAGTGTCGGAAAACAGACTTTTCCTCAACTCTTCGCAACAATCGTATCTGTTTTTTGGTTTTAAATAAAACTTTCGGATAAATCAACATCTTTAAGTATGAAGAACCAAAATTTAATCACAATCATCATAATCTCTTTTTTCATCTCCAATCAGGTATTTGGACAAAAAAAAACAAAGGAAGGCCAGCAAATGGATAATAGCAATTTGGAATTAGCAACATTTGGAGCAGGGTGTTTCTGGTGTGTTGAAGCAATCTTTCAGCGTGTTGAAGGAGTAGAAAAAGTTGTTTCCGGGTATTCCGGAGGATATGTCAAAAACCCGTCTTATAAGGAAGTATGCCTGGGAAATACAGGTCATGCCGAGGTTTGCCAGCTTAGTTACGATCCAAACGTGGTGAGTTATGAAGAGCTTCTTGAAGTATTCTGGAAAACTCATGATCCAACCACACTTAATCGGCAGGGGAATGATACAGGCACTCAATATAGGTCTGTGATATTTTATCATAACGATCAGCAAAAATCACTGGCAAAGACGTATAAAAAGAAGCTGAATGACTCAGGAGCCTTCAATGATCCCATCGTAACGGAAATTAAATCATTCAAGAATATGTATGTTGCGGAAGATTACCATCAGAATTATTATAATGAAAATGGATCTCAGCCCTATTGCAGTTTTGTCATACAGCCAAAAATAGAGAAGTTCGAAAAAGTCTTTAAGGATAAAATGAAAAACTGATTATTCCTTAAGATAATGTGAGGTGATTTTTGTAATCTTAGGTTGGCAATAATTACCTTATCCATGAATATTTTCACAAAATTATTTTTAGCATTATCATTTTTAATATTGGGATGCTCACCTTTCGGAAATGAAGATAAGAGCATTTTTTTGGCCCAGGGGCTCATGACAGGAGAGCCTACAGAATCATCCATTATTTTACAATCAAGGTTGACAGCTACTGACACCATTGTAAATGGAGATATTCCGGGGATTACAGGGATGGGCAGATTTGAGCTTTCGGAAAGTGAAAATTTTACTCCTGCAGTATTTTCCGATTGGCTGACTGCCGATCCTACCAAAGATTATATTTTGAAATATAAATTCCCGGATCTTAAACCCGGGACAAAATATTACTACAGGCTTCATTACGGAGCGGATGATAAAGCCACATCAAAGAGTCATATCTGTTCATTTACCACAAACTATGGCGCAGGCAAAGTTGCCGAATCATCATTTACCATAGTTACCGGAATGAACTATTATTTCTTTCATTATGGAAGATATGACATTTCCACAGCCTATTCTGGAAAAGATAAATCAGAAGGCTATCCGGCGCTAAAGTCTATTTTGGATCAAAATCCGGACTTTTTTATTGGAACCGGTGACAATGTATATTTTGATCATCCTAGTGAAAGAGGGTATGACAATGCCGTAAAAAAAGGAAAAAGTCCACATCCTGGGACAAATGATAGAAAAGAGGTCATCGATGAGCGAGGAATGCGGAGGAAGTATCATGAACAATTTTCGCAACCCAGATTTGTCAAACTTTTTTCAGAAGTACCCACGTTTTGGGAAAAAGATGATCATGATTACAGGAAGAATGATGCTGATCCATATATAGATTTTCCGATATCTCATGAATTGGGTATTAAAAATTTCACTGAACAACTTCCTGTGGTTGATCCAATAAAAGGAGGTAAAACCTATAGAGCCCACCGTATCAATAAAGATCTGCAGCTTTGGTTTGTCGAGGGCAGAGACTATCGCGATGCGAATTCTAAAGAAGATGGCCCTGAAAAGACATTGTGGGGAAAGGAGCAGTTGAGCTGGTTGAAAAGTACATTAATGGAGAGTGACGCTACTTTTAAAATTTTAATTTCGCCAACGCCAATGGTTGGTCCGGATGACGCGTATAAAAAAGACAATCATGTAAATACCCGGGGATTTAATTATGAAGGAGAAGCTTTTTTTGATTGGATTATTGAAAATGGATTTTTGGAAAAGAACTTTTATATCATATGTGGTGACAGGCATTGGCAGTACCATGCCAAACATCCAAAGGGGATTGAAGAGTTTTCCTGTGGCGCTTTAGTTGAAAACAACTCGAGAGCCGGAAGGTTGGCTGGATATCCTAAAAGTACGGATCCTGATGGAAAAATCATTCAATATTATATCCAGGGTAAAAAAGAGGAGGCATCGGCCGGGTTTTTAACTGTAAAAAATAAAACAGGAGACGTTCCTGAATTACATTTTTTATTTTTTAATGAGCATGGAAACCTTCTTTACAGTACAGTGAAGTATGCAAAATTCTAAGCTGATTTGTTAAGTCTCATAGAAAAATACCCTTCAATTACCGGTGAATCCAAAGATTCATTTGCCCGGTTTACCATTCAAAACAGGTTTCCCTCCATAGTTGATGGAATAGTGAAAAACAATACCTTTAAAAATGAGATTGAAGCAGATCTCTTCTCGTTAAAAGAGCAAATTCTTCATGGTCAATTAAATAGTGTCTCTTTTAAATCATGTAACTAAAAGATTATCAATAAATTAAGGTCAATTTTTTATGTGAATCTTTTCGCTATTTATTAGGTTTTTTCAGTTAAAATGCAGATATTCAGGC
>JAJRQT010000040.1 GCA_024280115.1 Bacteroidota bacterium
CATTATTTTTGGTTCAGAAATGGAAAAGCTAAAAGTTAGTTCGAAATCCATCAGAAATCAGAAAATTAAGAGTGCAATAAAATATTAAAATAATTATATTGCAAAAACGAGAGATGCGTTTTCTTAGTGACACTAATTATCAATCACAATTTATTTTCCAGTAATTTTCAATAATTGATAAATAACAGTATATAATTAATCGACCACCATACGAATAATACCAAATTATGTTACCCTGTCCATTACAGTTCGAGTATTGTTGCAAATTCGTACATATTTTTAATTATAGAAATATCAATGTTCCATTATTATATTGATTTTAAGCTACTTACATTTTTTGGCATAGCCTTCGTATAGTGAGGTGTCAGAATGATGAACGTATTTTCAACCTTAAAATAAATATTATGAATTATCGTATTTTAAAATCAACTTTTGCTGCAACCATGGCTTTTGTTGTATTGAGCAGCAGTGTACTATTCGCAAGAGTAGATGACAGAACAACCGAAAAAACGAGAGATGCCGTTGGCCAGGCCGGTCCGGATGATTGGTACACACTGGCAATAAGCGCTGAAAAGTGCTTTAAGAAAAAGGTTAATCTTAGAGAAGCTTCCGAATGGCTGGACCAATCACTGGAAATTGCCGAAACGCCATTCAACCTTGAACTCAAAGGTGATTATTATAATGAAAATAGACTCCCGGATAAAGCTCTTGAGTATTATGTCCGGGCCATGAATACATTGAAAGAAAATGATGGCAAAGCTGAGGTTAGAGACATTCAGAAGAAAATAGCTAAAATAATCAATATCGGCGGATAGGATTCATATCTAATTTGATCATATTCAAATTAGGTAATCACTAACCTTGTAAACGGGAATCTCTGGCGGGATTCCCGTTTTTACGTTAAACTGAATTTCATTATAAAAAAATAAACTACCTTGTTGTCATATGTTCAAGCTCAACTTATATTGCTTTATTTAGTTTTATAAATCACTAAGTCAGATAATGATTTCAAATTCCCGCCGAGCCTTTTTAAAAAACTCTTGTTTAGCGTCATTCGGTTTTTTTATAGCTCAGTCTTGTAAATCAAGTCTCAATAAAAAACCAACAATCCTCATCGTTTCTGGATGGCAGGATGTAAATATTGGTGACATTGCTCATACACCCGGATTGCTTCATGTGGTGGAAACTTTTATTCTGGACGCCGATATCATTTTGTGGAAAACGAGCAAAAATAAAAAGGTGGAAACACTCATTTCAGACAATTTCCCAAAGGTGAAAATTATTCACGGAAATGTGGATAAACTCTATGGAGTGGACAATCCTGAAGTTATAAACGCCTTTGAAAAATCTGATATAATGATCCATGGATCCGGGCCTTATATTGTTGGAAAATCTCATTTGGAGGCATGGAATAAATACTCATCCAAACCATTTGGTATTTTTGGAACTACTATCCAGCAAATAAATGATGACTTATATGCATTGCTGAAAAAAGCATCTTTTATATATACCAGGGAAACAAAATCACTGGAAGTACTAAAACAAAGTAGCTTGACCGGAGACCATATTCTCTTTGCCCCGGATGCAACATTTTACTTAAACCTCAAAAATGATTTAACCGCAAATTCTTTTTTGCAAGAAAATTATTTAAAGGAAAAAGAGTTTATTTGCGCAATTCCAAGACTTCGATATACGCCATATCATAAATTTCGAAAAGTAAACTGGAATGAAGAAAAAATAGCAAAGGTTGAATCCACTAATGAAAAACATAAAGAAATCGACCATACCAAAATGAGAGAAGCCATGATTATGTGGGTTCGTGAAACAGGAAAAAAAGTACTGGTTTGTCCGGAAATGACATATGAGGTTGACATCATGGATGAATTGCTTATTGATCCCTTACCTGAAGATGTAAAACCCAATGTGATTAAAAGAGGCTATTGGATGCCGGATGAAGCTGCATCCGTTTACGGCAAAGCCTTTGCTTTATTAAGTTTTGAATGTCATTCTCCTATCATCGCTCTGGTAAATGGCACTCCTTCAATTTATCTTCGACAACCCGAAGACACCATAAAAGGACAAATGTATTATGATTTGGGGTTTGAAAATTGGGTGTTTGAAATTGATGAAACAAAGGGCAGTCAAATCGCTGATGAACTGAGGAAAATTTGGAATAATTATGATCAATCTAAAAAGATTGTGCAGAAATCCTTGAAAAACATTGACCAGATATATCAAAAAAGTTGTCGGCTGATAAAAGAATTTCTATGATTTTCAGGCAACAATGTTTTAATATTATATGTGGATTTTAAAACAATGATATTAAGGAATATTCAGCTATTGTTGGCAACCTTATTAATTGGTCTTGCATGTTCTAATAAAAAGGAAAATTATACCTGCAATGATCTCAACTTTCAAGAATTAATACAACCCGTTCCACGGTCTGCAAAATTTAGCAATGAGGCTTTTTTTACCTGGGGTGCAGGACTTGTAAAATCAAAAACTGATGATAAATACCATCTTTTTTATTCCCGCTGGCCTCATGCCTACGGATTTAGATCCTGGGTATCACACTCAGAAATCGCCCACGCAGTTTCCGATTCACCCTATGGTCCATTTGAATACCGTGATGTAGCCTTAGCACCAAGGGCTCCTTCATATTGGGATGGAATGGTGACGCATAATCCAAATATTCACTATTTCAATGGTAAATATTATCTTTATTATATGGGCAATACCGGCGATGGCAGAGTTGCCACTACAAGCCTGAATTTTGTCCATCGCAATAATCAAAGAATTGGAGTCGCCGTAGCCGATAATCTGAATGGACCCTGGGAACGGTTAGACAAACCTATCATCGATGTATCACCAGATTCAACTGCACATGATGCTTTGATGACTTCTAATCCTTCAGTTGCCCAAATGCCCGATGGGCGATTTCTAATGATTTATAAAGCGGTAGGAAAGAAAAAAGCGATGCCATTTGGAGGCCCGGTTGTACATCTTGCAGCATTTTCTGATTCACCTATTGGTCCGTTTGTCAAACAATTAAAACCCATTTTTACTTCAGAAAAATATGATTTTTTCCCGGCAGAGGACCCTTATATTTGGAGTGATAACAGTTGTATTTATGCAATTATATAAGATCAGGGAGGCTATTTTTGGAATACCGGTAGAAGTTTATTGCTGTTTAAATCAACCAACGGACTAGACTGGAAATTGGCTGAAAAACCATTGGTTTATACATTAGAATTAATATGGGAAGATGGATTAATCCAAAAAATGAAAGCTATAGAACGGCCACAATTATATATCGAGGATGGAAAACCAAAAACTTTACTGGTGGCAGTATCAGATACAACAGGAAGCTATTCGTTTAATGTTCAAATTCCCCTAAAGCAATAATCTAATGTTGATTTCTAAATAAGAAATCATAGAGTTCAATGAGTCATTTTATTTTACCATGTTTACTTATGAAATAATATTTACCCGTTTTATATTAAAGGCAGGATATCATATTCCTATTATAAAAACACCTCATATACACTAAAATTAAATTATTATATATACTTTGGTAAACTTGCAGATGAAAGTGAAATTACAAATTAGAGAAATGAAAAAATTACCTGTCACCTTACTGATGATCATACTTACTTCAAATGTATTTGCTCAAAGTTACCAGGCAAACTGGGAATCCATCGACAGCCGCCCTGTGCCGGAATGGTTCAGCGATGCTAAATTTGGCATTTTTATCCATTGGGGAGTTTTTTCTGTACCTGCCTGGGGTCCAACAGATGCAGCGGTATATGACAAATATGCCGAGTGGTACTGGTATAAATTGATGGAACCAAGCTCGAAAGTAAACGCAAATTTTGTCGAATTTCACAACAAAACTTATGGTGAGGATTTCAAATATCAGGATTTTGTGAAAGACTTCACCTGTGAAATGTTTGAACCGGCAGACTGGGCTAAGGTCTTTAAAGAATCAGGGGCAAAATATGTTGTGTTGACGTCTAAACACCATGAAGGATTTACACTTTGGCCAAGTGCTCATTCATGGAATTGGAATGCGGTGGATGTTGGGCCACATCGTGACCTTGCCGGTGATCTGATCAATGCTGTTCGGGCCGAAGGACTGCGTATGGGATATTATTATTCTTTATATGAATGGTATAATCCTTTATACAAATCCGATGTAAACAAATATGTGGATGAACATATGATTCCTCAGATGAAAGAGCTTGTTAACAGCTATAAGCCAGATATCGTGTGGACAGATGGGGAATGGGACCACCCGAGTGAGGTATGGAAAAGTACAGAGTTTCTGGCCTGGTTATACAACGAATCTCCTGTAAAAGACGAAGTCGTTGTCAATGACCGTTGGGGTAAAGAAACAAGGAGCAAACACGGAGGCATTTATACTACTGAATATGATTTGGTTCATGAAGGTATAATGACAGAAACACTTTCCCATCCTTGGGAAGAATGCCGGGGAATTGGAGGGTCATTCGGATACAATAGAAATGAATTCCTGGAAAGCTATTCAACTTCAGAAGAATTGGTGCATATACTTATCGATAAGGTTGCAAGAGGAGGAAATCTACTTTTAAATATTGGCCCAACCGCTGACGGTAGAATCCCGGTTATTCAGCAACAAAGATTGAAGGATATTGGAGATTGGCTTTCTGTGAATGGTGAAGCAATATACGGTACAACAAGTTGGGAAAATGCTGATGCCGCCAAGTTACCGAATGTCTTCTATACAAAAAAGGGTAATGATTTATTTGTGATCTGCACAAAATTTCCTGAAAAACCATTGATTATAAATGGTGTGAAATCATCAAAAGTCAATATGCTGGGTTTTAATGGAAAAGTGTCTGTCAAAAGCACAAGCAAGGGTGTAACAATAACTCCGCCAATGGTAAATCCGGCCACCAATCCATGCGACTATGCATGGGCGTTTAAACTGGAAAATATCAATTAAATTATCGCACTTACTTTTCAAATGTTAGCTCTTTTATAAGCTGACCGTGTTGAGGAAATTCTTGAATCATCTTTTCCCGGGTTCCCAATTCAAAATCATCGAAATGAAAACCCGGAGCTAATGTACATCCTAAAAGTGCAAAGCTGCTTTTATCTATCAGTCTTCCTCCAAACCAATGGTTTTGAGGAACCGTAAATTGAAGATTTTCTCCTGCTTCAGAATTCTGTCCTAACAGGTGATGGTTCATTTTTCCATCATTACCCAAAACATGCAATTCAAGAGTCGAGCCAATATAAAAGTGCCATATTTCATCTGATTGTAAGCGGTGAAAACTTGAAAAATCATCCTCTTTTAAAAGAAAATAAATAGATGTAGCAAAACTTCTCTCACCACTATATCTAGCTGGCAAAGCCATTTTTTCAATATTTCCTTCTGATTTATATACTTCTTTGTAGTAACCACCTTCCGGATGTTTAGTCAAATTGAGTTTTTTTATCCAATAATCAGCGTCATACATTTCTTTACTATTTTATACAGAATGAGTTATCATCAAAAATATTTTATATTTTTGAGTTGATATAATACTTATATACAAGCTACTACTAAACAGACGTTATAGAAAACCTAATATGGACCCTCATTATAAGGAAAAATTAAGCCACATCAATGACCTGATTAAGCTTTCACAAATTGACGGCGAAGAATCTCACATGGAGCTAAATTTCATTAATTCTGTTGCTGCCAGACTTGGTATCGAAAAAATTGATGTTAAAAAAATCAAATCAGGTGACTTAGATATCACTTATTCAACTCCGAAAACTGAATCAAAAGTCATAGAACAGTTTCACAGGCTTATAATTCTCATTGGAATCGATAAATTAATTTATAAAGAAGAGGTTTCTTTTTGTGTGGAACTCGGCGTGAGAATGGGTCTTAACTACAATGCAATAGCTGAAGTGCTCAGGAAAACCCTAAGAAATCCAGCTTATATCATGCATCTTGATGAGATGGAAAAAATATTTAAGAAATACTCGAATTAGGCCAATAATTTAAGGTTTTTGTAGTATTCTAAACAAATTGGGGAACCGCCACAATTCAAAAAACAAATAAAATCATCAGGAAAATCAAGGTCCAGGAAAAAACGATGAAGTGCCAGTAACTTCTAAAAACCTCCAGTTTTATTTTCTCCATTGGGTTTGTAGCAACTATTAAGGATTTCACAGGATCATGTTCGATCATCATATATTTATAGAATAGCAGTGCTGACATTACTAATCCTGCCAGTAAATAAAATATATGAAGCCCGGAAAACGCAAAAAGATAATTCGTGCTTTTATTTATCTCCATCACGCCACTGTCTTTCAATAATTCCATCCATGCAAATGCCTGTGATATAAAAAATAGTAAACCTGCTATTAGGGTATAACTCAGTAATTTTCGCAATTGAGAAATTCTATCATTCCTATAGGCATTTAAAAATTCAGATGTAAAATATACAGAGCAAATCAGCAATATAGTGCTGACGGTGAAAAATTTTGGCAGGGTGAAATCAATATTTCCTTTTATTTCAAAAGCCAGATGCTTTATGAACATATATGATAAAAAAGCATACAGAAGGCAACTTATAGAGATCACAAGATAGTTAATCATCTTGTAAGGATGGAGTTTTTCAATCCTTTCAATAACAGGCCTTTTTTTAGATACCCCGGTCTTTTGATTAAATGATTTCATAGATTAATAATTCAATAACTTAATTGACATAAAAGGGTTTATAAATTTACATTATAATTTACATAATTGTTAGCATCATCAAGTTTTAGAATTGTAATTTTGTAACGAAAATATCCTTCGATTGTTGAAAGTAAGAGACTTTTTAAATTATTACAAGAGTGACATCATTGTTAACTCTTTGGCTGAGATATTAAAGCCAAATAACTCAGAAAGAGTACACCTCAAAGGGTTATCAGGGAGTTTTGATGCAATTATATGTGCAACAAACTCTGTGTTAGCTCCTCAATTAAGTCATTTATTTATCCTCCATGACAGGGAAGAAGCGGCATATTTCCAGAATGATCTTCAGAATCTTATGGATAAAAAAGAAGTGTCATTTTTCCCGACTTCATACAAACGACCCTACGAATTTGAGGAAACCGAAAATGCAAATGTGCTTTTGCGAACTGAGCTGATCAATAAATTGAACAAAAAAAGTTACCAGGGACAATTAATTGTCAGTTATCCGGAAGCATTGTGTGAAAAGGTTGTCAATAAAAGATCTCTTAAAAAACATACAATATTGCTTGAAAAAGGAAAAGAAATTGATATCGATTCCTTTTTTATGGAGCTTATTGAATTTGAATTTGAAAAGGAAGATTTTGTGTATGAGGCGGGTCAGTTTGCTATGCGTGGAGGAATTATTGATGTTTTTTCATATGCAAATGAGTTGCCCTATAGAATTGAATTGTTTGGAAATGAAATAGAAAGTATCAGAACATTTGATCCGGATTCACAATTATCAATCGACTATGAAAAATCAATAAGTATTATCCCAAACCTTCAAACAAAATTTGTAAATGAAACGAAACAATCATTTTTAAATTTTCTCCCAAATAATACTAAAATCTGGTTTAAAGACGTACAACTCACCCTGGATATTATTCATAAGTATCATAAAAATGCCAGAGAAAGTTTTGATGAAATTTTAAGAAAAAACAACAATACCCAGGTAATACTAAATCCGGAAAAATTATTTGAAACAAGCGTTTCGTTCTTAGGTGATCTTGATAAACATGACATTATTGAATTTGGAAATAAGTTTTATTTCAAACCGGCAACGGAATTTACCTTTAATTCAGAACCTCAAGCATCGTTTAATAAAAATTTTGAATTGATAGCTGAAAATCTAATTTTCAATCAGCAAAAGCAAAACAGGATTGTCATTGCGGCAGATTCATTTACCCAGATAGAAAGGTTAACTTCCATTTTTGAAGAATCTGATCCGGAACTGAAATTTGAATCTCTCAATATTAGTTTGAGAAATGGATTCATTGATCATGATAATAATATAGTTTGCTACACTGATCATCAATTATTTGAAAGATATCATAAGTATAAATCTGGTAAAAAATATTCAAAATCTAAAGCGCTCACATTAAACGAATTGAAATCTCTTCAGACCGGTGATTATGTTACGCATATTGACCACGGTGTGGGAAGATTCGTGGGTTTGGATAAAATTCAAGTAAATGGAAATCTTCAGGAAGCATTAAGGTTGGTTTACCGGGATGATGATCTCCTGTATGTCAGCATTTATTCACTCCATAAAATATCAAAATACTCGGGAAAGGAAGGAGCCCCGCCGACTATGAGTAAACTTGGCTCGCCCGAATGGGAAAATAAAAAGAAACGCGTTCGCAAAAAAGTAAAAGACATAGCAAAAGACCTGATAGCGCTCTATGCCAAAAGAAAAGCTGCACCAGGATTTGCATTTTCACAAGACAATTATATGCAGGCAGAGCTGGAAAGTTCATTCATATTTGAAGATACACCTGATCAGGCTGCGACTACACTGGATGTGAAAAAGGATATGCAGATTGCCCATCCTATGGATCGCTTGGTTTGTGGTGATGTTGGTTTTGGTAAAACAGAAATTGCTATCCGGGCAGCATTTAAAGCAATTCTCGATGGCAAGCAAGTTGCGGTCCTGGTGCCAACAACTATTTTGGCAATGCAACACGACCGAACGTTTAAGGACCGGTTTCAAAATTTTCCTGTAACCATCGAATACATCAACAGGTTTAAATCTTCAAAGGACACTAAACAGATATTAAAAAATACCATAGACGGAAAGGTAGATATTTTAATTGGTACGCACCGAATTGTTAACAAAGATGTAACTTTCAAAGATTTAGGATTGCTTATCATTGATGAAGAACAGAAATTTGGAGTCGGTGTAAAAGAGAAACTGAAAAAATTTCGGATAAATGTTGATGTGTTGACCTTAACTGCCACGCCTATTCCCAGGACATTGCACTTCTCCCTCATGGGCGCCAGGGACCTGAGTGTAATTGCCACTCCACCCCCAAATCGACAGCCTGTGACCACTGAGATTCACACATTTAGTGAATCAATTATTCGTGATGCCATCAGCTTTGAATTAAGACGGGGAGGTCAGGTTTTCTTTGTCCATAACAGGATCAAAGATATTGAGCAAGTTGCCAACATCATAATGAAGCTTGTTCCCGATGCCAAGGTAGTGGTAGGTCATGGCCAAATGGAAGGTAAAAAGTTGGAAAGTGTGATGATGAAATTTATTGGCGGATTGGCGGATGTATTGATATCTACGAACATAATTGAATCCGGCCTCGACATTCCCAACGCAAACACCATTATCATCAATCACGCGCATATGTTTGGTCTTTCGGACTTACACCAAATGAGAGGTCGGGTTGGCCGGTCAAACAAAAAAGCTTTTTGCTATTTACTTTCTGCTCCTACAATCGGATTGAGCTCTGAGGCCAGAAAAAGACTGAAAACGTTGGAGGAATTTTCGCATTTAGGAGATGGTTTTAAAGTAGCTATGAGGGATCTCGATATTCGCGGTGCCGGAAATATGCTAGGCGCCGAACAAAGCGGTTTTATAAATGACATTGGGTTTGACACGTATCATAAAATTCTCGATGAAGCAGTTCAGGACCTAAAGGAAAACGAATTCAAAGAATTGTTTCAAACAAATATAATTGACGCCGAAACAATATTGTCAACAGATTGCGTAATCGATACAGATTTTGAATTACTAATTCCCGATGAATACATCTCCAATATTTCTGAGAGGCTTAGAATTTATAATGAATTGGACAATCTGAACGATGAAGAAAAACTCCGGGAATTTATCAATTCTGTTATAGATAGATTTGGAGTGTTACCAGATTCCGTTAAGGATCTTGTTAAAATAGTAAGATTGAGGTGGGACGCCGAAAAGCTGGGGTTTGAAAAACTAACTATAAAAAATGAAACCTTGAAGGCATTCTTGCTTTCTTCGGATAATGAACAATACTATAACTCTCCAATTTTTAGCGGTATATTGAAATTTGTCCAGCAATATCCCCGGCTATGTAAAATAAAAGAGGGTAAAAACAGAGTGATACTGCTAGTGGAAAATGTTGAATCAATTGACAAAGCCACAGAGCTATTAAAAGAGATACTGAAAATAAAATCATTACAGATGCAATAAATTGTATGTTTTTGAATTTATTTTATGTGAAGAAGGCGCTAACATTATGCCTTGATATTTAAAAGTGTTATGTAATATTTAATGTGATTTAATCCTTAAATATTAGGATGAAATCGAGTTTGTGTATTTCTTATTGAATATAATTGGCGTAAATTTGTGTTTTACTGCTATTATTGAATTTTTTTTATCGAGAGATAAAGTAGTTAATTAAACAGGTTATGAAAAATTTTGTGAAGTTTCTTTACACATCGCAACTAATCGTTGCATCAATCTTCCTTCTTGGTTCATGCAAGTCGGGAAGCAATCCTACTGCATCTAATCCGGGTAGTATTAGTACTGCTACTGGTTTGGAGTACAATGCTGATGAAGGATTTCAGGTTTTAGAATTTAAAGGTCAGCCAGATGGGCCAAACCTCGTATTTATCGAAGGTGGTAGAACTGTTCTCGGATCCTATGAAGAAGATGTTTTTAACACACATGACAATCTGGAACGTGCTGTAACGGTGGCATCTTTTTATTTGGATGAAACCGAAGTGGCCAATATCCACTGGTTAGAATACCTTTATTATGTAAAACTTGACTCTTCCAGAGAATTTTATGAGTCAGCTCTTCCTGATACAATTGTTTGGGCAAGAGATCTTGCATATAATGATCCTTATGTAGATCATTATCTGAGGTATCCCGGATTTCGTTATTTCCCAGTTGTTGGGGTAACCTGGAAACAGGCTGTCGATTACTGCGGATGGAGAACATCGGTAGTAAATCTGAAGCTTGCTGAAGATGCAGGATTGGAAGAAATTCCGGCAGAAAGCTCTGGAAACAGAATTCCTCTTGAATCTGGTGTGGTACTCCCCAATTACAGACTTCCTTCGGAAGCAGAATGGGAATATGCTGCACAGGCCCTTATCGGAACTCAATGGCTTGATGAAAATCAAACTCATAAAAGACTTTATCCATGGGACGGTCATTCTTTAAGAAATCCTTATGGAAAAAAGATGGGTTATTTCCTTGCAAACTTTAAAAGAGGTCGTGGTGACTACGCCGGTATCGCAGGAAAACTGAATGACGGCGCAATGATTACGCAATATATTTATGAGTATCCACCAAATGATTTTGGCCTTTATAATATGGCTGGAAACGTTAACGAATGGGTTTTTGATGTATATCGTCCGCTTTCTTTCCAGGATATGGAAGATCTGAATCCTGTAAGAAGAAGCGCCGAAGACTTAATCGGAAGATCACATGTAGATCCTAATATAGATGATCCTGCCAGCGGATATGATTACCAATTTTTTAATTCTCTGATATCTGACAAAACGAGGGTTTATAAAGGCGGATCATGGAAAGATATTGCATATTGGCTGTCTCCTGGCACAAGAAGATTTATGGAACAAGATTCAGCAACTGCTACCATCGGTTTCCGATGTGCAATGATCAGAGCCGGTTCCAATTATTAATAATAGAAAGCATTAAATTAATTGAAAGCCTCGATAAATCGAGGCTTTTTTTATTTGGCTATAGCAATAGTCGCTATACTTAACCCTTTTGCACCGCATTTCAGGATTTGATGACCACAGGCCTCTAAAGTAGCTCCAGTTGTGATCACATCATCAACCAATAAAACATTTTTGTTTTTGATCAATTCGTCATTTGAAATATGAAAAGCGTGCTCTACACTCTTCCATCTTTGTTCTTTTGTTTTATGCGTCTGACTTTTATTGTATAATATTCTTTTCAATGATTGAAAATCTATTGGGATATCCGTGATCTCTGAAATGCCCATTGCAAAATGATGACTTTGATTGTAACCTCTTTTTCTCTGTTTTTTAGGGTGTAATGGAACCGGTACAATCAAATCGATATTACCAGTCAGTTGATGCATATTCATGTCAGCGCCAAGCCATTTGCCGAGAAGTTCACCAATTTCTGGAACATTGTTGTATTTAAGCTGGTGTAAAAGTTTTTGTGTAATTCCGGATTTTAAAAAGTATAAATACGCCAGGCCAAAATTGATCTCAAGTTTTCCTAAAAATTTATTCACCAATTCATTGTCATATGCATCTGATACATTTGTTTTAGGAAGTTCGCTTCTACAATGGAAACAAATAAGCGATTCATTTTTAGTCAAACCGCGATCACAAGAACAGCATACTTTTGGAAAAATTATATTGAGAACATCCTTAAATAAATGCATTTCAAACGATATTAACTATTTTTTAAGACTCCAAACTATATATTTGTGGATTGATTTGGATATTGATATCATTATTTAATTCAAATTGAAAAGAAAATCAAATTTGAATGATTAAAAAAGATTTTGAACATGCCTATAAATGGCAGGAATTGCTGAATAAATTAGAAATTGCTGTAGGTAAAAAACCCGTGGACCTTAAAAGTGTCTTGTTTCTTATCGGTGTTCAGGAGTTGGGTAAAGGTGCGAAAACTTTCACTAAAGAAGAAAAAAGAGATTTAATGCATATCGCAATATGCAAGGTTTTGAGTTTTTCAGGGTTTTATGAATTGGAAGGATTGGATGAGATGGGTTGGCCACACTGGAAAGTCAAGAAAAAATTGCCTCATTTTGATATGCTGGAACAAGAAAAGCTATTGAAAATGCACGTGATTGAATATTTTGAAAATGAAATTCATATCTAAAGATGATTGAATTATAGACAATTTTGCATTGTTTTATATAGCATTTCTCTTATTTATCCATCTATTACATTGATTTTTAACTACTAATTATAGCAAGTCACCAAGTATTGGATTAATATTTAAAATAGATATATATTTACTTCATATAGATTTTAATTTACTAGCTAACAGCTAATTATGAGACTATTTAGTAAGATTTCCATTTATTTAGTTATTTTTTGCCTGTCATTTTCTTGCAGCTCTGATAAAAGCAAAAGTGAGAAAGATGGAGCTCTGAGATCAGCCAATGGAGGAAAATTTTTTGGTGGTGTGTTTAGAATCAATGAATCCGAATATATCAAAAATCTATTTCCTCATAATATTACCGATGCCTATTCTTATAGAGTTGCTTCTCAAATTTATGAAGGTCTATTCAAATTTGACCCCGCAAATCTCAATGTAAAAAAGGGCCTTGCTGAGGATTTCCAGGTAGATGAATCGGGAACAATTTATACTATTAAACTAAAAAAAGGAGTTGTTTTTCATGATAACAATTGTTTTAGTGATGGGAAAGGTCGTGAATTGACAGCCAATGATGTTAAATACTGCTTTACCAAACTTTGCACAAAAAGTATTAATAATCAGAATTTCTCCATATTCAAGGGAATATTAAAGGGTGCTGACAAATATTATGCGGCAACTACTGGGAATAATAAACCCGATTTTGACGTATCTGGGATAGTGGTAAAAGATGACTACACTATTGAACTAGAATTAATAAAGCCAAATTCTCTGTTTACAGTAAACCTTGCCCGTCCTGCATGTTTCATATATCCTAAAGAGGCTGAAGAAAAATATGGTGTTGATATGAGGATCAACGCTGTTGGAACAGGTCCTTTTTCGTTGAATGTGAATGATGTGGAAGAGGATATTTCTATAATTCTCAAGAAAAACCAAAACTATCATGAAAAAGACGAGGCCGGTAATCAATTGCCCTATTTAGATGCAGTGAGTATTCAGTTTATGAAGGATAAAAAAACAGAATTGTTTGAATTCAGAAAAGGAAATCTTGACATGATTTATAGATTACCTACTGAGTTTATCATAGAAATTCTTGAAGAAACAGTGCCGGGAGCAAACGGCGAATACAGTCAATTTCAACTCCAGCGATCTCCGGAAATGATGACTCAGTTTCTGACACTTAACAATCAAAAAGGTGTTTTTAAAAATAGAAATGTCAGAAAAGCATTTAATTTCGCCATAGATCGAACTAAAATTTTGGACTTTGTACTCAACGGTGAAGGTTATGCTCCTGGAGTTCATGGAATTACTCCGCCGGTTTTTTCAAATTATAATATCGAATCTATCAAAGGTTATACTTTAAATATAGATTCGGCTAAATATTATCTTAAGAAAGCAGGCTATGCAGGGGGGGCTAGTTTTCCAAAACTACAGTTCTTACTGAATGCTGAAGGTGAGAGGAACACCAATGTGGCTGTAGAAATCCAAAAGCAACTGAAAGATCACCTGAACATCGATGTGGAACTGCAAATATTGCCATTTGCCCAGCTATTGGAAAAAAGCTATAGTGGTGATTATAATATTTTAAGAGCTGCATGGGTTGCAGACTTCCCCAGCCCAGAGAATTTTTTATGGATTTTTTCATCCAAAGACGTTCCAAATTCGTTAAATGAAGCATCTTATCCGAATGTTGCGCGATATATGAATGAGAAATTCGACAAACATTTTGGTGATGCTCTGGAAGCTAAATCTATTGATGAAGCAAACAGTTTTTTCCGGAAAGCTGAAATTCAATTGATGGAGGATGCACCCGTTGTTATACTTTGGTATGATGAGGGGTATAGATTAATTCAATCTTATGTAAAGAATTTTCCAAATAATCCTATGCAATACCGGGATCTTGGTAAAGTGTATTTTGAAGAAGCTGAAACCTTATAAATTCAAACTTGAATAAAGATTTAAATTATCGATTAGGTCGCTACAAGCGAAAATACTATTTAAATCTAATTTTAAAAGGATCAATCTTAATCCTAACTGTATTACTATCTGCTTTTCTCTTTTTTAATTTAATAGAATATCAATTTCATTCGAACTCTGTAATACGAGGTTTACTTTTCTTTAGCTACCTTATTATTTGCCTTGTTGTTTTATATAAATGGTTATTTATTCACCTGATTAAGCTATTTATTAAAAAACGACAGATAAGCGATGAAAAGGCAGCAAAAGATATTGGATCTTTTTTACCAAATATAAACGACAGGCTCCTGAACCTGATACAGTTAAAAAAAATCAAATCCAATAATAGTTTACTATTAGCAACGATCGATCAGCGTACAATCCAAATGAGTGTAGTCCCATTTGAAGATGTAATCAGCATCAGGGAGAATGTCAAATACATTAAATACCTGATTATTCCATTTTTAGCAGTAGCAATATTAGGAGTCATTTCGCCAAACACTATCACCGAACCTGCAAAAAGGATCATACAATTCAATAAAGAATTCATTCCTCAGGCGCCATTTAATTTTTCAATACAAAATGAAAATATGCTCGCATTCAGAAATGAAGATTTTCTGCTGGATCTAAAAATTACAGGTCAGGATATTCCACAAAATATATACCTTATTACTGATAACAGGAGGGTAAAGCTTGACAAAACAAGTACTAGGAGCTTCCGGCATAATTTTGAAAAAATACAGCATTCTACTCTTTTTCGTTTTGAGGCCGCTGGTTATAGTTCAGAAGATTATTCAATTGACGTAGTTAACAGGCCAAATATCAAAAACTTTACTATTTCACTGTCATTTCCTGAATATTTAAAAAAAGCTCCTGAAAACCTTGATAATATAGGTAGTTTTCAGGCACCTGTAGGAACAAAAGCCAAATGGATCATTCATACAAGCGATGCTGAAGATATAGGTATAAAATTCGATGAAAACACTGAGATTCAATCTCCACTACAAATAGATGATCAAATATTTGAATACGAAAAACCTCTCCTGATTTCTGATGGATATTCCATTGACCTTAAAAACAAATACAGTCATAACAAAGAAACAATCAAATATAATATTGAAATCGTTCCTGATGATTATCCAAAAATAAATCTCGATCAATTAAGAGATACCGTGCTTTATCAATATTTAATTTTTGGTGGCAATATCTCAGATGATCATGGAATATCTGATTTTAGGATATTTTATAGAACCTTTCCTGATAGAGCCAGTACAGATTTACCGTTCAAATCAATTAAACTAAAATTCGATAGAACAAAAAACAACCAATCATTTTATCATAACTGGAACCTTGAAGAATTCGCATTTCAGAATGGAGCAAAGCTAGAATACTACATTCAGGTAAAAGACAACGATGCCATAAATGGAATAAAAGCAACAAAAACAGCTCATTATATATTTGAAGTTCCGACTGTTGAGGAATTGCGGAAAGATCTTAAAATTTCATCGGAAAGCACTGATAATCAAATAGATAAGACGATAAAGGAAGCGAAAGAACTCAATAAAGAGCTTGCAGATATTGACAATAAACTCAAAGGGAAAAAAGAACTTTCCTGGCAGGATCAAAAGCAGATAGAAGATTTAATTAAGAAAAAAAACAGACTTGAAGAGGCCATCAAAAAATTACAGGAACAATATAACTCTGATGCCCAAAAAAGAGAGCGTTTTAATAAAGAACAAAGCGCAGAAATGAGCGAAAAAATTAAGCAGCTTCAACAATTAATGGACGAGTTGCTTGATGATGAAACAAAAGAATTATACAAGGAATTACAAAAACTCCTTGAAGAACAAGGGAAATTGGATGACCTAAAAGAAATTGTAAACAAACTCAATACCAAGGAGGAGAATCTGGAGAAAGAATTGGAAAGAACTCTTGAGCTATTTAAAAAAATGAAATTTGAATTAAAGCTCGAAGAAAATCTGCAGCGAACTAATGAGCTTCAGGAAGAACAAGAAAAAGCATCAAAAAATTCAACTGATAAACTAAAAGATCAGGATTCACTCCAAAAAGAACAGCAAGAATTAAATGAAGAGTTTCAGGATTTAAAGGAAGAAATGCAGGAAATGCAGGAATTCAATAAGGATCTAAAGCGGCCAAAACCAATGCCCGATTTTTCTGAAGAACAAAAAGCAATAGAAAGTAAACAAAAAGAGGCACAACAAAATCTTGAACAAAAAAAGAATAAAAAAGCAGGTAAGGCTCAACAGGGCGCCAGTGATCAAATGAAAAAATTATCCAAAAAAATGCAGTCCATGCAAAGTATGATGATGCAATCTTCTATGAATCTAAATCTAAATCAACTCAGGGACATATTAGATAATCTTATAAAACTCTCATTCGAACAGGAAAGTATTATGTCTGATTTCAGAAAAGTGCATCAAAGCGATCCGAGATTTTTAGAGCTTTCCCAGCAACAATTAAAAATAAAAGACGACGCAAAGGTGATTCAGGATAGTTTAATATCTCTATCTAAAGAAGATTTTAGAATTCAATCTGTCGTTACAAGGAAGGTTAATGATATGAACCGTTATTTAGATGAATCGGTGGTAGCTATAAAAGAGCGAAAGAAAGGAGAGGCTATTGGAAAACAACAATTTGTCATGACCTCAATCAATGATTTAGCTTTAATGTTAGATGATGTAATGTCTCAAATGATGAATTCGATGGGAATGGGAGGAGGTCAGCCGCAAAATGCGAGAGTACCAAGTATATCAGAGCTGCAACAACAACTTGGAGAAAAAATAAAAGAATTGAAAAAAAGTGGTAAGACAGGGCGTCAATTGTCAGAAGAATTAGCTAAAATGGCAGCTGAACAAGAAAGGATTCGTGAAATGCTGGGTGAAATGGCAAAAGAACTTGAAAGCGGCAACAATGGAAATGGTAAAAATTCTTTAAAAGACATCCAGAAAAAAATGGAATTGAGCGAAATGGACCTGGTCAATAAACAGTTAACTGACAATTTGATAAAGAGACAAAAAGAAATAGTAACCAGATTACTTGAAGCAGAAAATGCAAACCGCGAGCGGGATTTGGATAATAAGCGTGAGGGTAAACAAGCTAAGGAATATGAGAGGAAAATTCCAGTGGCTTTCGAAGAGTATATTAAAGCCAAAGAAAAAGAAATAGAACTTTTAAAAACAGTTCCCCCTAAACTAAATCCTTATTATAAAAAGGAAGTAAATGAGTATTTTAAACGTATTGGTAGTTAATAATAACAATGGAAACAATTAAAATTGAAATTCCTTCTATAACTGATAACATTAGAATTATTGAAAGCTTTATTGATAATGCTAGAGAAAAATTTAATCTTAACGATGACATTTATGGCAATATCATGATAGCCGTTACTGAATCAGTTAACAACGCTATCATGCATGGAAACAAAAATGACAGGAATAAAAACGTTACCTTAAGCCTTTCATTGAATAGAAACACAATAAATTTTACAATTAGAGACGAGGGCATTGGATTTGACTTTCAAAATTTACCAGACCCCACATCTCCTGAAAATCTCGACAAACCATCGGGAAGGGGAATATTTCTAATGAAGCATTTATCGGATGAAGTTAATTTCAGTAATAATGGCAGTCTAGTTGAGTTGTCATTTTACATGAGTTAAAATGGAGAACATCAATTTTTTTGCTGAAGATATAGAATTTAACCTAAGGCAAAAATCAAAAATAAGAAGCTGGTTAAAATCAATTCTTCGTCAAAACAACAGAACCATATCTTCCATAAATTATATATTCACTTCTGATAAATATTTACTACAGGTAAATAAAGAATACCTCAACCATTCTACTTTAACTGATATCATCACCTTTGATCAATCCTTGAATGCAGGCAGAATAGAATCAGACATCTATATAAGTATAGATCGTGTAAAAGAAAACTCAATAAATCTTCAAATATCATTTGAAGATGAGTTACATAGAGTGATGGTCCATGGCATTCTGCATCTACTAGGCTACACTGACAAGAACGATGTAGAGAAGGAAGAAATGAGGGAAAAAGAAAATCATTATTTAACTTTACGTTTTTAATTTAATTAAATGTTCCACGTGGAACCTATTGTATGAAAATACAAATTGTTCCACGTGGAACACTATTTTATATCCGCTATGTTTGAGGAATATGATGTGATTGTGGTAGGAGCAGGGCATGCTGGTTGCGAGGCCGCACACGCTGCTGCTACAATGGGCTCTAAGGTGCTGTTAGTCACCATGAATATGATGACAATTGCTCAAATGTCATGCAACCCTGCTATGGGAGGAATAGCCAAGGGGCAAATAATCAGAGAAATTGATGCACTTGGCGGTGTGTCTGGAATCGTTTCAGACAAGTCAATGATTCAATTCCGAATGCTTAATAAATCCAAAGGACCCGCGATGTGGAGTCCAAGAACACAAAACGACCGGATGCTTTTCTCGCAGTATTGGAGAGAAGCATTAGAAGCCAATCCTAATATAGATATGTGGCAAGATGTGGTCAACAAAATTATAGTAAAGGATAATAAAGTTATTGGGGTAATAACGAATATTGGAATTGAAATAAAAGGGAGATCCGTTGTACTAACAAATGGAACATTTTTAAATGGTCTAATTCACATCGGAGAGAAGAAATTTGGAGGCGGACGAACAGCTGAAAATGCATCTACCGGTTTAACAGAACAACTCGTTGAGCTTGGATTTGAATCTGGAAGAATGAAAACCGGAACACCGCCTAGAATAGATGGAAGAACCATCAATTATAATATAATTGAAGAGCAAAAAGGAGATGATTCTCCTGGACAATTTTCATTTCTAAACCCAATAAAATTACCAAAGCAGAGAAGCTGTTATATTACATATACAAATTTAGATGTGCACAAAACATTGGAAACCGGATTTGAGAAATCTCCAATGTTCACTGGAAGAATCAAAGGGGTTGGCCCTAGATATTGCCCTTCTATAGAAGATAAAATTAATAGGTTTTCTGATCGGGAAAGACATCAAATATTTGTAGAACCCGAAGGCTGGAATACTGTAGAAGTTTACGTTAACGGATTTTCTACCTCACTTCCTGAAGATGTACAGCTCAAGGCATTGAAACAAATCCAGGGTTTTAAAAATGTTAAAATGTTTAGGCCTGGATACGCTATTGAATACGACTATTTTCCTCCAACACAGCTCAATCATTCACTTGAAACAAAATTGATTGACGGCCTGTATTTTGCTGGCCAAATTAATGGTACAACTGGCTATGAAGAGGCTGGTAGCCAAGGCCTTATGGCTGGAATTAATGCGTCTCGAAAGATAAATGACCTTGATCCTCTCATTTTAAAACGTAGTGAAGCATATATCGGGGTCTTAATTGATGATCTTATCACTAAAGGTACTGATGAGCCCTATAGAATGTTTACTTCAAGAGCTGAGTACAGAATTCTGCTTCGGCAAGATAATGCAGATCTCCGTCTTACAAAACTTGGCTACGAAATTGGCTTAGCATCCAAAGAAAGATTTAATAATGTAAGTGATAAAAATTCAGAGATTAAAAAGCTTTTCAATGATCTTAAACATAAAAAACTTATCCCTATCATCATCAACGACAATTTAAAAATTAATGGCTCATCACCAATCAAAGAAAAAACAAGCATTTATCAGTTATTAAAAAGGCCAGAGATTGATATTGAAAAACTTATAGAAATTGATGAATCGCTAAAAAATTACCTTTCAAAATATTCAAAAGAAATTATAGAACAAGCGGAGATTAATACCATATATGAAAGTTATATAGAAAAAGAACAAAAGCTTGTTGAGAAGGTAGAACACTTAGAAAATTATAAAATCAGAGATGATTTTGACTATAGTAAAATTAAGGCGTTATCTTCGGAGGCTATTGAAAAATTAATGAATATTAAACCTAAAACTATAGGACAGGCAACAAGGATAAGTGGCGTTTCTCCTGCCGATATCTCTGTAATTATGGTTTACCTTAAAAGATAATATGCTCGAAAAAATAGATAAATGCCCGGTTTGCTTCAGCGACATACTATCAAAATATATTGTCTGCAAAGATCATATGCTGACAGGGGACAGTTTTGCCATTACCAAATGCGATAAATGCAGTTTTCTATTTACCAATCCCCGGCCAGGTAGAAATGACTTGGGTAAATATTATAAATCAGAAGAATATATTTCTCATTCTAACAAATCAAATAACCTTACCAATACACTTTATAAAATTGCCAGACATTTTACGTTGATCCAAAAAGTAAAGTTTATTAATAAATTAACCGAAGATAAAACCATTTTTGATTATGGCTGCGGCACCGGAGAATTTCTAAACGCTTGTAATAAAAATGGATGGAAAATTTTCGGGTTAGAACCAGATGATTTTGCTAGAACGCAAGCCACTGATCTTACTAAATCAAACATCATCGATAAAATTGAACGTCTACAAAGTATAGAAAATGTATCATTAATTACTCTTTGGCATGTACTTGAGCACATACCGGAATTGAATACTACTTTTGAAATACTAAAATCCAAACTTTCAAATAAAGGCAAATTTCTCATTGCAGTTCCCAACTATAAGAGTTATGATGCAAAATTATATAATGAACACTGGGCAGCCTTTGACGTTCCAAGACATTTATACCATTTTTCTCAGGAAACCATGAAAAAATTTCTTGGAAAGCATGGATTAAAAATATATTCTATAAAACCAATGAAATTAGATTCCTTTTACGTTAGTCTATTAAGCGAAAAATATAAAAGCGGTAAGACAAACATACTTAAATCATTTATAAATGGCTATAAATCAAATAGTTACGCTAAAAATAATGATAATAATTTCTCCAGTTTAATATATATAGCCGGAAAATGAGCAAATATTTTTTATACCTGTTTCTATCTCTTCTCTTATATTATATTTTTACCTCGTGTGCTACCGTAACACCACCTTCAGGGGGTCCAAAAGATACAATCGCACCAGTACGTATTAATACTATTCCTGCCGATAAATCCATTAATTATAAAGGAAAAGTAATTGTACTTGAATATGACGAAAGAATTAAAACAGACAAACTCAAGGAACAACTGATCATTACACCATTGGTCGAGGATGATTACGAATTCATTTTAAAGAAAAATATTTTTAAAATATCCTTTAAAGAACCATTTCAGGATAGTACTACATATACACTAAACTTCCGTGAATCTATACAAGACATTACAGAAAACAATCCAACAAAAGATAATAAATTTACTTTCAGCACAGGATCTTTTCTTGACTCCATGTCAATTTCAGGTAACGTAAAAAAGCTTCTCACCTATGATACTTTAGAAAACGTAATTGTAGGATTATACCGAGCGGAAGACACTGTGACTATTTACAACGGCTCTCCTTATTATTTTACACAAACAGATGAAAAAGGACGCTATCTTATTGAAAATATCAAGAATGGTAAATATCTCCTTTACGCTTTTTTTGATGATAATAAAAATTTAAAACTCGAGAGCAATAGAGAAAGCTATGGCTTTGCAAAAGATACAATTCTCCTAAATTCTCTAAAAACTTATAAAAACATCGATCTTATTAAACTCGATCTTTCAAAGTTTAAATTGATGACAGCTTTACCTTCGGGTAAATATTTTGATATTAATTTCAACAAATTTATTACGGATTATGATATCATTCCTCTTGATAGAAATCATGATATTCTCACCAATCTATCTAAAGAGGGTAAAACCATACGGTTTTATAACAACTTTGGCGACATTGATAGTTTACAAGTTTCGTTTAGCGCAATAGATTCTATCAATTCTATACTTACTGATACTTTATTTGTAAAATTCAAACCCAGCAGAAGGAAAACGGAGACCTTTAAAATTGACATTACTCCGGAAAATAATGCTCAAATTGATACAAAAATCGATGTTGAAATAAACTTCAGTAAACCTATTATATCAATAAACACTGACAGCATTTATATTCAATTCGATACTACTAAAATAGTTGAAATAGATGATTCAATATTTATATGGAATAAGTTAAAAGACAAATTGTCCTTTCAAATTGCAATAAATAAAAGCCTGGCTGACACCGTACTCAGCAGAAGGATTAAAGCTGAACAAATTAAAATGGATTCAATTCAACAAAAACAGTCCGAAGCACCCATAAAAAAGCAAACAAACAAAAGCTCAAAACAGCTTAAACCAAAAATTAATACTGGTCTTCAGTTCTATTTTGGTATCGGTTCATTTTATTCAGCAGATCTTGATACCAGTAAATCTATAGGGTTAAAATATGAATTCATTGAACCATCCAAAAATGGCATTCAAAACATTAACATTCAAACTGAGTTTGAAAGTTTCACCGTTCAATTATTAGACGAAAATTTCGAAATTTATAAGGAAACATCAAATCAAAAAACTATTAGATTTAAAAATCTAGAACCTGGAAGATATAAAATCAGGGTGCTTATCGATGCTAATAATGACGGTACCTGGAGTATTGGAAATATGCTAAATCATATTGAACCTGAACCCGTTTACATCTATCCTGAATTTATTGTAATAAGAGCTGACTGGGAGACATCACTAAACATTACATTTTAACTTGTGTATAACATATGGATAAAATGCTTATAACATTAGTTTTAAACAATTCTATCCTATTATTGCTAAATACTGAAAATAGCCTGTTGATAACTTTTCAAAAATGAAAAGTCTCAACATTGTTATCTACGAGTCAAAAAAATTTAAATACATTTTATAATTTGACACAAAATGTGGATTAAAAATAAAACGCAGTTACTCAAACACTTATATGTTGATTTAATGTTTATAACTAAAAAGTTATACTTATTTAATTCACAAATTGTAAAAGCAAGAAAAAAAATCACTATTTATCCACTTATCCACAGGGTTAATAAATAATAATATTAATTATATATAATGTATTATATTATTATTAGACTTATTGATATGTTGAAAACTAAAAACAGGGTGTACCTTTTTAGTACAATTTGCCTGCTGCTTTATTCACTTCATTTGTCGGCGCAAAATACAACGGACATTCAACTTGCCAATCAATACTTCCAGCAAGGAGAAAATGAAAAGGCACTTTTACTTTTTGAAAAATTAGAAAAGAACAATAAAAACATTCCCCTTATTCACCAAAATTATTTTCAATTGATGATTATGATGGGAAGATTTGATCAGGCTGAAAAGTACATAGACAAGACTATAAAAAAATATCCTTCGAATTTATATTACCAGATAGATAAAGGATTGATCTATGTTCAGAAAAATGATAAGACAGCCGCAAAAAAATATTTTGAAAATTTTATTTCCTCAATTTCAGAAGATCCTTTCAAGGTAAGAATTAGCGCTCAGCATTTTTCTAAAAATCAGTTGTTAGATTATGCACTTGAAACATATAAACAAAGCAGACGAAAAATGAATGATCCATTTGCTTATTCAATTCAGATGGCCAGTCTTTACAGGCTGTTGAATAAGAAGGAAGAAATGATCGAAGAGTATCTTAATTACACAAATCAAAATCCAAACAATATAAGATCTATAAAAAACATTTTACAAAATGTGCTGCGCGAGGAGGAAGAACTTGAGCTTTTTGAAACCATGATGTATGAAAAAGTTCAAAGGTCGCCCAACAACACGATTTATAGTGAACTCCTTATCTGGGTGAATATTCAACTAAAAAATTTCAACTCCGCATTTATTCAGGCCAGGGCAATGGATAAAAGAAAAAAACTCAATGGAATTGAAGTTATGGAAATTGGTAGAATATCCATGGTCAATAAAGACTATAAAATTGCTGTTAAGATATTTGAATATATTATTAAAGAATATCCGGGGTCTCCTAACTATCAAATTTCAAGAAGGTTGGTGATCAGTTGTCGTGAAGCGATCGTAAAAAGCACTTTTCCTGTTGAAGACGCAGAAATTAGAATATTAATCAATGATTACCGCCACTTGGTTAAAGAGATTGGATTAAATAATAATACCATCGAAGCGCTGAGAAGTGAGGCATTATTATATGCGTTCTATCTCAATGAACATGATTCGGCTATAGCCATCCTTGAAAAAATTATAAAAGTGTCAAGGATCAGCAAGTCTATTATTGATCAATCTAAATTGGATTTAGGAGACATTTATCTGCTGATAGGGGAACCGTGGGAATCTACCTTACTGTATTCGCAGGTAGAAAAATCGAGCAAGGAAACTCCTATTGGATATGAAGCTAAACTCCGAAATGCAAAATTGTCTTACTACCGAGGTGATTTTACCTTAGCTCAAAGCCATTTGGATATTCTGAAAATGGCTACAACAAGAGAGATTGCCAATGATGCCATGGCATTGAGTTTATTGATAAAAGATAATACACAACTCGACACAGGTGATGTGGCGATGAAAAAATTTGCTGACATTGATTTACTCATATTTCAGAATAAAAAGTTTGAGGCTTTTGATGCATTGGAAAAATTGAAAAATGAATTTCCGGAACATCCATTAGTGGATGAAGTATTATTCAGGCAGGCAAACCTGAAAATGGAAATGGGTAGTTTTCCCGAAGCGATAAGTTTGCTGCAAAACATAGTAGATAAATACGGCGAGGATATTCTTGGCGATGATGCTTTGTTTTTGATTGGAACCATTTATGAAGACAATCTTAACGAAAAAGAAAAGGCCAGTGAAGTTTACAAATCTTTTCTCATAAAATATCCAGGCAGCAATAGAACGGCGGAAGCCAGGAAACGATTCAGAACGCTACGGGGAGATTTTTTGTAGTTTTGACACAATACTTCAATAGCTTCTAAGTGAAATGAAACCTCGACAATTCCCGGATTTATTTGCGTTCTATCGATGATTAGCAAACAAAAAGTCAATAATCTTTAAAAAACTCACTATTCATCATTACCATACTATTAGTAAAATAACCCATTTTGCGGGATACGTGTATATGGTAAGAATTGCGTTCGGATGCGTCCAGTTGCGAACGCATTTGAACACCACAGATAATGTAAAAGTGGTTTCCAGTCAATATTGGGCTTTGGCATATTATTTGGATATTAAGTTGTTCAATTTTCTATTCCTTTACATTTTAAAGGTATTTAATTTATAATCGATGTTTTGAAAAATGATTTTATCAATTATTAACCCAAAATGGTATAAGCGATGCCAAAAAACCATTTCATTGTAGCGTTAAAAAGCTTTCACAGACAAAAGGTGTTTGGCAATACAATATACTGGAAGCGACTGGAATTGTGTTTGGTCTCACCACCCTGACCGAGGAGATGAATTTATGAAAGCATCAACCTCCACTCCGGTGAAATCAGGTATGAGTAAAGGTTTATATTAAATAGGGATAAATTGATAAATTGGAGTTTATTTATAAAAGGCGATTCGATATTAATAATCGAAACTGAAATTCTGTCTCCATAATTAAAAGTTATTTAATTAGGAGATATATGAATAGCCACATTGCGAAATTTTAAGTATTAATTAAATTAACATTAATTACATTGTTGATATCAATATATGGTTGGTGTCTTATTAAATCAGGCTATTCGCTACGTTGTAGCAATACGCATAATAAATTAATTAGGTAGGAAGCCGGTTATCGAAAGCCGGCTTTCATTTTTTAACAAGCTGACAGGCTTAATAAATATTTTTAATTTCCGGAACCATATCTAAATTTTCACCGATGATTCGCTTTGTTCTTAAATATCTATTGAAGTTATAGTCATCAAAGTTTTCAGCCAACGAATCCATGCTGGAGATATGCACATCGCCGGATGCATGAATAAATTGATTATTTCCCAACCACATACCGACATGAATAACCTTTTCGGTCTGATCATCATTTTTTCTTCCAAAAAACAATAAATCTCCAACCTGAAGTTTAGAAAAGACTTTGTCCTTATCAACCAATTTTCCTACGTGAACTTGCTGAGAAGCATCTCTTGGCAATATCAGCCCGTTGAGAAAATAAACAGTTTTGGTGAATCCACTGCAATCTAATCCTTTTGTTGAGGTGCCACCCCAGAGATATGGAATCCCCATCAGGTCATTGGCGGTATATGATACAGAACTATCAGAAACAGTTATTTTATTACACCAATTTTTAAGGATTTCCGCTTCATTTTTGTTAATATTTGCCTTTCTTCCATCAGGATAAATAACCGCGAAATAATTTTCCGTTTCATGATCCAGGGCTAATATATTTCCTGAAACCAGATCTGAAACACGTTGAGTTCCGGCTTCATTCATCGAAAATCCATAGGTGTTTAAATAGACAATTTTAGGATCATTTTTCCATTTTAAATATTGCTTTTGATCCATCAAGGTAAGGCTTCCGCTATTTGTCCATGCTATGTAGTGATCAGGTGTTTGCACCAGGTACCATCCATTTTCTTTTTTCAATACATTGACTGGAGTTCCAAGAATTGCCTGAGTCGCCAACTCAGCGCTATGTTTGGGTGAGGTTCGTAGCGGTGCAACAGAGATATTGATCAACGCATACTTTTTACTGCCAACACTTTCGTCTGGTAAAATTACTATTTTATCCACAACAGATATTTGATTAGACTTAAATCGATCAAACAATGATGATTTAGCAGCAACTAAATTAGTTTCTCCAGCAAGAGTTATTGGATTGAAATTTTCCGGTTTGATATCGAAAATAGCTGTCCGGCTATCCGGGGCAAATTCATTTTCTACTTCAGCAATTATTTCGATCACGTGATCTAACTTTTTTTGACCATTGCATGAAAATAAGCCAACCAGTATGAATACCTTTAAAATCAGTTGTTTTCTCATAATTTCCAATTGTATTTCGTTAAACCTTTTTGTCAGGTTCTGTTTTAACCCAAACGATTAAATATAATTCCAAAACCATTTTTTCCAGATATGGACAAAGTTCCATTGTCATAGGTCAATCCTGTTGCAAGATCATTCGCCAAAAGCAAAGGTCCATCCAGATCTACATAATCTACAAATGGCAGTACCTGGGCAGCGGCAGACATTCCAACCGATGATTCGGTCATACAACCTATCATGATTTTCAGGCCCAAATCCCGTGCCTTTTTTATCATTCTGAATGCTGGAGAAAGGCCTCCACACTTTAACAGTTTTATATTTATTCCATGAAACCTGCCACTGCAGTTCTGAACGTCTGTTTCTTTACGGCAACTTTCATCCGCAACCAGAGGAAGCGCAGAGTTTTGGAAACAATGTTTTTGCAAAGGATCATCTGAAGCCAGTGGTTGCTCAATAAATTCAACTCCGAGTTTTTTTAATTCGCCTGATAAGTCTATGGTTTGTTCGGCACTCCAGGCACAATTTGCATCTACCCGAATGATGGATTTTGTGTGTTTACGGATAAATGTTATCAAGTCAAGGTCGTTGGGTGTTCCCAGTTTTATTTTATAAACCGGCCATGGAAGATCTTTCATTTTTTGAAGCAGAATATCTTTTTCATCGATTCCCAGGGTATAACTGGTAAATGGATAAGAAAGCTTCGGGAGATTGATGAGCCTGGATACAGGGCAATTATTTAATTTTCCGTATAAATCCCAGCTTGCATTATTCAACGCACCAAGGGCAAAAGAATTGACATTTAAAAAATCTGAAAAGTCATCAAATAATTGATCTGGTGTAGAGAAGTTATAATCCTCCAGCCGGTTTTTCATATCGTCAAAACTGTCCTTTAGATTGTCAATTGTGATATTGTAATATGGATTGATGGTGGCTTCACCAAATCCGGATATTTCATTTTGGATGAGCTCAATGATGATATTTGGCTGACTAAAGTAGGTATGCCTTGAAATTGAAAAAGGATATTTCAATTTCATATCAAACTCATAAATCTTCAATTGCATATTGCATTATTTTATTGCCTTTCCTGGTTTCGTCCAGTTGATATTTAGGAACTAAAAAAGGTTGTACTGGCCGATTGTTTCTTTTACCGGTAAAGTGAAGTAAAATGTACTCCCTTTTTCCAGCTCACTTTCAAACCACATTTTTCCGCCATTTTTATCTACAAAGTCCCTGCAAAGCAGTAAACCAATGCCCATTCCCTTCTCGTTGGATGTACCTCGTGTACTGAAATTTTCCAGTTTAAAAAGCTTATCCTTGTTTTCGAGACTAATGCCCATTCCATTATCTTTTACTGAGACTGTCACAAAATCTTCATCTCCAACGGCATCTATTATTATCTCATTTCCGGCGGAGGTAAATTTAATGGCATTTGCAATCAGGTTCCTGATGACGAGTTTTACCATCTCATTGTCGGCATAGGCATTTATTGGAAATTGAATATTATTTTGAATTTTCACTTGTTTTTTCTCTGCGATAGGAGATAGCAAACTGAAACAATCGTCTGAAATAGTTTTCAGATTTATTTCTTTCGCATATACTTTAGTACCCTGCATCTGACTTTTAGCCCAGTTTAACAAGTTTTCAAGAAGATTATAAGTTATATCCAGTTTTTCCACCAATTTCCCGACGAGGATATTTAAATCTTCATCGGATATCGAACCTTTTAAAAATAAGTTCAGGGTTCCACGGAGAGAGTTTAAAGGACTCCTGAAATCATGAGAAATTATAGACAGTAATTTATCTTTAAGAGAGTTCAGGTCTTCCAATTCTCTGCTTTTGGTCGTCAGTTCATCGAGATATTTTTTTCTTTCCGTGATGTCAAATTGAAGTGAAAAGAATTGTTTTGGATTGCCCTCATCATCAAATATTGGCGCTATTGCTGTATCACCCCAAAAAAACTCGCCGTTTTTCTTTTTGTTTTTCAATTCTCCTCTCCAGGTGTTGCCATTGGAGATGGTGTGCCACAGAACTTTGAATACTTCGTTAGAGTGTTCGCCAGAATTAAGAATATTGTGGTTACTCCCCAATAATTCATCGCGCTTGAAGCCAACCACTTCACAAAATTTCTCATTTACACTTATAATATTGCCATCTAGATCGGTGATAGAAACTATGGCAATTTTATTCAGCGTATTATTTTGAGCTTGCAGATGGGCATTGAGGTGCTCCACCATTTGTAATGTTGCCGATAGTTCTTCTTTTTGCTCCTCAAGCCTTTTATTGGATTCGGAAAGCTTAGTATTTGTACTGTGTTCTTTTTGTTTAAGCCGGAAAAAAATAAATGCCAAAACAGAAACCATGACAAGTATAATAATTATAGTAATTCCTATAATTGTTTGTCGCTGAATAATAGCCTTATTGGCAGTATTTTGAGCTTCCTGATTTTCCTTTTCATTTCTTAGGATTTGGTTTTCATTTTCTTTTTGCTGAAGTTCAAATTGGTAGTTTAGTAATTCCGCTTCACTTTGCATTTGCTCTAATCTCAGACTATCTCTATAATCCAATAAATTTTCATGGTATTTTAATGCGGATTTATATTGCCTTAATTGGACATAGATTTGATATTCAACCCTGTAAGCTTCAATCAAATAAGGGATATAGCCAATCTCGTCACTTAACCTCAGGGCTTTATCAGCCATTTTTTGAGCAATATTATACTGCTTGCGTTCAAGGTATATTTCAGCGAAATTTTGATAGGATTTTCTCAAGTGAATTGTCTGACCTGTTCGGATACTTAACTTTTCTGCTTTTTTCGAATAATCTTCCGCTAGTTCTAATTCATTTCTTTTTATCCACAACCCCCCAAATTGACTGTAAACCATCGCCAACCACTTTTCATCTCCCACCGATTGTATTATATCTTCAGACTTCTTTAAATAAAACAAGGAGCTATCCAATTCATTTTTCTTAATGAAGAGGAGGCCAATATTGCAATAAATAATTCCCTCTCTAAGCCGGTTTTTAGCAATGATCTGATGTTCAACACTTTTTTTAAAAAAAGGAAGGGCACGATCATAATCTTCAATGGAATTGTAAGATATTCCAATACTGTTGAGAATATCGGCAATTCCCTGATGATAGTTGATAGATCGTGCTGTTTCCAATGCTTTATACAGCCATTCTATTGATTTACGATCCTTATTATTTGCTTTAAAGGCAATACCCATCATGCGTTGTGCTTCTGCCAGCCCTTTTTTATAATCCAACGAAGCAGCTAATTCGATTGCCAACTCAGCATAATGATCTGTGGAGTCATGAGTAAAATAATAATAGTTGTAGGCTATTTTATTGAGTAAATCAACCTTTGCGCTGTCAGACACAAAATTGATTTGCTGCTTTAGACTGTCAATATACGAATTGGATAATGTTGCTTTTTGCCCATAAAGGTTGGGTATTGCAAAGAATGCCAGGCATATATAAAAAATAATCCGGGGAATGTAGTGCATAAAACCTATTGACAGTAATTTATAAGGTATAAAATTTAGTGTTTTTATATTGAATAAATAGCAAAATTAATATAAAAATTCAACTAATTTTCAGAGAGTTTATAATAGCTCCCATTTGAACTTATCCGGCTGTACTGGCGGATGAAATGTTATAGCCAGATAACTGGCTGATTCATTCAAACATCACTATTTATGCTTGTTACTCTTGATTTATTGAATGGTGAATGCAGATCGGATTTATAATTTGGATAGCTGGATAAAAGAAGGGCTTATGGAAAATATTAACTTTTCACCGTAGCCAGCCTCTAAAATTCACGAGGATGATTTTTTGTTCTGCTTTTTCACAATGGCTCATCTTTGCATTTTGAAAAGCAAATCCCAAATAACAATGCCAATAGAAACGGATATGTTAATGGAATGCTTCGTTCCATATTGTGGAATTTCAATCACAAAATCCGAAATATCAATCAGCGATTCGGATACTCCTTTTATTTCATTTCCAAATATCAATGCCAGTTTTTCATTTGAAGTAAATTGAAATTTATCCAGGGAAATGCTTTCATCAGCTTGCTCTATGCTCGCGATTTTATATCCCTTTGATTTCAGTTCGTTGATCGCATTCACAGTATTTTCATGGTATTCCCAATCAACTGTTTCTGTAGCGCCTAAAGCCGTTTTATGAATCTCGCGATGAGGAGGCCTAGCCGTGATACCGCAAAGCAGGATTTTCTCACATAAAAATGCATCGGCCGTACGGAATGCAGATCCTACATTGTGCATACTTCTGATATTATCGAGCACAATAGTCAACGGATTTTTTTCAATATTTTTAATCTCTTCAACAGTGAGTCGGTCCAATTCCTCATTGAGCAATTTTTTCATGGTTTATTCAAAAAAAATTAAAGTCTAAATAAATTTTCAAGGCAAAAATAGAATAAATACCTTCGCATCAATTCTCAATATTAAGTTAATCGGTAAGAATGTCCAAAACAAAGTCCGCGCCCAGGGAAACCCCTTTGATGAAACAGTATAATGCCATAAAGGCAAAACATCCGGGTGCGCTGTTGTTATTCAGAGTCGGTGATTTTTACGAAACCTTTGGTGAAGATGCCATTCGGGCCAGCAAAATTCTTGATATCGTATTGACAAAAAGATCCAACGGAGCAGCTTCCCACATAGAACTTGCCGGTTTCCCACATCATTCACTTGACACATATCTGCCAAAGCTCGTGAGGGCAGGAAATAGGGTTGCTATCTGCGATCAGCTGGAAGATCCTAAAACGGTGAAGGGCATTGTAAAACGTGGAGTTACGGAGCTGGTTACTCCCGGTCTTTCCTTCAATGATACCGTATTGGAAAAAAAGGCCAATAATTACCTCGCTTCCATACAAATAAACGGCGATGACTCCGGTGTGGCCTTCCTGGATGTATCGACTGGCGAGTTTTACACTTCCACCGGTACCCTCGAATATATCGACAATCTGCTGCAAAATTTCAATCCCTCGGAAATTATTTATTCAAAAGCCAAACGGAAGGAATTTGACGAGTTTTTTAAAGATAAATATAACACCTTCACTCCAGACGATTGGGTATATGCCTATGATTATGCCTATGAAAAATTAACCACTCATTTCAAGACAACCTCATTAAAAGGTTTTGGTATTGAAAATCTGAATTCGGGAATTATTGCCGCCGGAGCAATTTTATTTTACCTTGAAGAGACAGAGCACAAGGAAATCAAACACATATCTTCTATCTCGCGGATTGAAGAAGAAAAATTTGTTTGGCTAGACAAATTCACTATCCGGAATCTGGAATTGATCTTTCCCCAACAGGAAGGTGGTATTCCTCTTATTGACATCCTGGATCGAACAATAACCGCGATGGGTGGAAGACTTATGAAAAAATGGCTCATAATGCCATTAAAGGAGAAGAACCCAATCAATGACCGATTGCAGATGGTAGAGGTGTTTTGTAAGGATGAGGAACTCAGGGATGAACTCGATGATCTTTTAAAGCACATTGCTGATCTGGAAAGACTGATCAGTAAGGTGGCTGTAGGCAGGATAAATCCAAGAGAGATGAATCTGCTCAAAAAATCATTGCTTCAGGTTGTGCCAATAAAGGAGTTGTTGACCAGGAGCAAAGTGCCGCAGTTGCATAAATTAGCCGACCAGATCAACCCATGTGATTTTCTTTTAAATAAAATTGAAACAGAGTTAAAAGAGGAAGTTCCCATTGTTTCCAATCTTGGAAATCTTATTAACAGTGGTGTAGATACCGAGCTGGATGAACTGAGAAAAATTTCTTTTTCAGGAAAGGATTTTCTGGTTCAAATCCAACAAAGGGAAATTAAGAATACTGGAATATCCTCATTAAAAATTGCCTACAACAAAGTTTTTGGTTACTACCTGGAGGTTACGAATAGTCACAAAGATAAGGTTCCTGTGGAATGGATCAGGAAGCAAACACTCGTAAATGCCGAAAGATACATCACAGAAGAGCTCAAACAATATGAAGAAAAGATTCTTGGAGCGGAGGATAAAATCCATGTGATAGAACAGCGAATTTTCAATGAGCTGGTCGCCAGTGCAGCTGATTTTGTTGGTTTGATTCAGCAAAATGCCAGGGCCATCGCGACTATTGATTGCCTGTTGTCATTTGCGAATCTGGCTTATAAATATAATTATGTGAAGCCAAAAGTCACCGATGAAAAAGGTCTTGATATCAAAGAAGGGCGGCACCCAGTAATAGAGCAACAGTTGCCATTAGGTGAGGAATACGTACCAAATGATGTTTTTCTGGATAATGAAACCCAGCAGATCATGATCATAACCGGGCCGAATATGGCTGGAAAATCTGCACTTTTGCGCCAGACTGCATTAATTGCCCTGATGGCGCAAATTGGATCCTTTGTTCCGGCATCATTGGCAACTATTGGCATTATTGATAAAATCTTTACGCGGGTTGGTGCATCTGATAATATCGCGAAAGGCGAATCTACATTTATGGTAGAAATGACTGAAACAGCCAGTATCTTAAACAACCTCAGTGATCGAAGCCTTGTATTGATGGATGAAATTGGTCGGGGAACCAGCACTTACGATGGAATTTCCATCGCCTGGTCCATTGTGGAGTTTTTACATAATAATCCAAAACATAAAGCAAAAACCCTTTTCGCAACCCACTATCATGAGCTTAATCAGCTCACAAATGATTTTCCAAAGATCAGGAACTTCAATGTTTCAGTGAAAGAAGCAGGTGACAAAATTATTTTTTTAAGAAAGCTAAAAGAAGGTGGCAGCGAGCACAGCTTTGGTATTCATGTAGCTCAAATGGCCGGTATGCCAAACCCAATAGTAATCCGGGCCAACGAGATCATGCATCATTTAGAAAAGGAAAAGATCAGTAAAAAATCGGATAAGAAAATTGAGGACATTCCTAAGAGTAACTATCAGTTGAGCATGTTTGAAGCGGATCCGAGAATGGAGGAAGTTCGTGGACTACTAAGCAAAATAGATGTGAATACCATATCGCCGATTGAAGCACTTTTAAAAATCAATGAGATGAAGGCTGTATTGAAAGGTAAAAATTAGCACCTGGAAAATATACTATTATTTCCGGATCATATGGCTCAAATTATTCTTCCAGTATTATGAATTCCACCCTTCGGTTTATGGCCCTTCCGCCAATTTCGTCATCGTTGCTTACGATCGGTTTAGATTTTCCCCAGCCTTTAGACTGCAACCTGTTTTTTGCAATACCCCCTTTTACCAGGTAATCAACCACTGCTTTTGCCCTTTTCTCACTCAAACCTATATTGTATTCCAGGGTCCCGATATTATCAGTATGACCTTCAACAGATACCTTTATTCCCTCATTTTTCTTCATGAGTTCAACGACCCTGTTGAGTTCAGGGAAGGATGCTGCTTTTAATTCATATTTATTAAAATCAAAGAAAATATTATTCAGCATAACTACGGCACCTTTTTCGATTGGGACTAGGAAAAGATCTTTATTTAATTCAGCATAATCTTTTGTTTCTTTCAAGTCGATATTAGCATTAATTGAAATAAATCCATCAGCCTCTGCCAGGTACCCATACATTTTTCCGATAGGTAGAATGATTTGATATTCACCTGTAAACGGATCGGAATTAATGGTTCCGAGCTCCTTTCCACCGGGTAAGCTTTCATAAAATATCCGGGCTTGCATTGGCCTTCGTGTTTTTTGATTATAGACAACACCTTTTACCGTTACGACCGCATCGGGTTGATGTTCTTTTGGCAATTCAAATCTGAAAATATCAGAATTGTTATCACTGAAATCCCTCGCGAAATAACCATATTCTCCGGTAGGTGGAATATTGAAAAAAGTATCGTCTTCCGGTGAGTTAATTTGTGAGCCGAGGTTTTCCGGCTCTGACCAATGGGTCCATGTTGAATCCAGTCTTCTAGAAACATAAATATCATGTTTACCGAATCCTGTATATCCATTAGATGAAAAATAAAGTGTTTTATCATCAGGAGCTAAAAAGGGCGATGCTTCTTCAAGTACAGTATTAACGTCCGGTCCTAAATTTAAGGGTTTACTCCATCTGCCGTCATCCATTAAAAAGCTAACGTAAAGATCCCTGGAGCCAAAGGTAGGATCATCTTCTACTGACATCAGTAAAACTTCCCTGTTATTAGCAAGAAAATAATTTGAACGCTGATGTGTATTAACACTATTTATTATTTCAAATGGCACCGGTTTTGACCACCCTTCGCTGGTCCTTGTGCTCACAGAAACACCTGCTTTCATTTTACCATTTTTTGTATATCTGTTTCCAAGGGTAATAATTACAGTATTTCCATCAGGTGTAATGGAGCTTATATAATTCGGGCCTTTGGTATTTAAAGGACTGCCCATATTGACAGCCTCCTGCCATTCACCTTTTTCCTCATCCCATTGAGAAAACCATATATCTTCGAGGTCATCCTTACCTCCTGTATTGCCAGGGTGATATTGCCGGCTAAAAAGCAGAGTTTTCCCATCTGGCGTCACCAGAGGCCTGAGCTCATTATAGATACTGTTTACCGTTTCGCTCAGTCTTTCCGGTTTTGCGTTCACAACAGCGCTTTCTAAAATTTTCACTTCCTGTTTTACCGGGGTGGTAGTATTGGAAATTGCAATTGCATCAATTGCGTTATATCCGGGAACAGCATCGCAATACAATACTATTTTTACCGCCGCTACCTCATATTCAGTTAAGTCAAAAAACACATGCAGCATCCTCGAATTCAGCTCGATAGGGCGAGGTTCAAATGTATTTATTAAAAATTCATTATCAGACCGGTCATATAAAAATATCTGATATATCGCACTCGGATTCAATGATTCAGCAATGGCAATTTGCCTTATTTTGAAAGGCTTTTCAAAACCTACTTTTACATATTCTTCCCGGTCTTCCCGGAAAGGCATCCACGCATTTGGGCTTTCACCGGTTCCTGGTGTAACATTTGGCTTACCGATAATTTGTTCTGCAGAATATTCACGAGGAGTCAGCTCTGAAGAAGCTTCTATAATGGTACTTACCCATTGTATTTTCTGTGCCTGAATGTCGATAAAAGTAAATAACAGGACTGCTAAAAATAATAACTTATGCATGATCAAGTAGGTGTGCTTTTCAATTTATTTATTTTGTTGTTCCAAAATATAGTGCAATAAATTTCTTAAATCCAATCTTTTCAAACAAACATTGAATAATATTTCCTTCAACAGAAAGCCATCTTCTTGGTTTTATTTGGGCTACATAATAAATTATCACTTGATTTATTAAATCTCTAATAAGTTCCGAGGATTAAAAAATGATTAGTTAAACACACAATTAAGAAAAGGTTTTTTTATTATAATTCTTCCTTTTGTAAATTGTTGCCCTTAAACAGATTACAACCTGTGAAAAAAGAGAAAGAAAATCAAACCGTTTTCTTAAGAAAGATTGGCAAAATTGAATTTATACTCTTCATATTTTCATTTGCCGGATCAATCCTGAATGCGTTTAGTATCAAAGGAGGAATGCTTGTATTAGGCCTAGGATTTAATTCATTTGCCTTGCTTTATGTATTTGTTGCTATTTCTTTTAGACGGATAGAAACTAAAAATCAATTTGACAGAATGATATCAACATTTTCCTACCTGGCATTATCAGTATTAATTATTGGCATTATGTTTACCATTCTCAAGGTATCAGAAACGGGTTTAATCATTAATATCAGTATGATCATCGTTCTAATATTTATAATTATAATTCAAATAAGAAAAATAAAATTTGGAACAATGACCAACGATACGACTTCCCTTCTTTACCGGATGATGATTTTCTGGGTTGTTGGTTTAATTACTTACTATATACTACCGGGAACACACATTTATTAATTTTTTGAATTTCTTATAATACACTACCATGAAAACACTAAAATTTAGCAACAATGATGAAATGCCCGCACTGGGCCTGGGAACGTGGAAATCACAACCCGGGGAAGTTTACAATGCCATTCGGGAAGCTTTAAAAATGGGTTATCGTCATATTGATTGTGCTGCGATTTACGGAAATGAAGCTGAAATTGGCCAGGCTTTTACCGATTCATTTGCTGCTGGTGACGTGAAACGGGAAGACCTTTGGGTGACTTCCAAATTGTGGAATAATTCACATTTAAAAAATGATGTGAGACCCGCATTGGAAAAAACGCTGGAAGACTTACAACTGGACTATATAGATCTTTATCTCATGCACTGGCCTGTAGCGCTTAAACCAGGAGTCGGATTTCCCACATCCGGCAAAGATTTTTTATCTATCGAAGAAATACCGGTTTCAACTACCTGGAAAGCCATGGAAAATCTTGTCGGGAACGGCCTTGCAAAACACTTGGGTGTTTCTAATTTCAGCATTAAAAAAATTAATAAATTGTTGGGAGTTTGCGAGATAAGGCCAGAAGCGAATCAGATTGAATTGCATCCATATTTGCAACAAAATCAAATGCTGGAGTATTGCAATAAAGAAAATATCGCACTTACCGCATATTCTCCATTGGGGTCCATGGATCGACCACAAGCATTTAAAGCGCCTAATGAACCAAGTTTGTTTGAAATTCCGGCCATTGTCAGAATAGCTGAAAAAAATGGTTTTTCTCCGGCGCAGGTTTTGATAAGATGGGCGATTCAAAGAGGCACTTCAGTAATTCCAAAATCAGTGAATCCAGGAAGGATGAAACAAAACCTTAAAACGCTTGAGCTGCAACTTACAGAAGAGGACATGAAAGAAATCGCGACCTTAGACAAACATGCCAGGTTTGTTGTTGGAGGCTTCTGGGCGATGCCTGGTTCCGGTTATACGCTGGAAACCCTTTGGGATGAGTAAAAAATGTGTTTTTTAAGTCTTATGAAAAGTTTGACTTTGGTGGGCATATATATTTCGGTACTACAACGAAAATAGTGGAAAACGACAATACTGGATTTTACAACTAATTCATAAATGCGAGAATGATTTGATGCGTCAATGCGAGAATGCAATAAGCGGAGTAGTAAATGATACAATGTCAAACCTTTATTTTAATTCAGCCAACACTGTTTTGCCCCCTTTAGTTTTCTGGTCAAGAGTTACGTTTATCTTTGAATTCAGTGGAATGAATACATCAACGCGTGAACCGAATTTTATAAATCCAAATTCCTGTCCCTGGTCCACGCGGTCATTTTCTTTGATATACCATCTAATTCTCCTTGCTACAGCGCCTGCTATCTGCCTTGTAAGAATTTGAAGTCCATCGCTTAACTCATATACGATCGTGGTTCGTTCATTATTGGTGCTTGATTTTGGATGCCAGGCCACCAGGTATTTGCCCGGGTGGTATTTTATATATTTCACGATTCCACCGACAGGATTTCTATTCACATGCACATTCACAGGCGACATAAATATGGAAATTTGGATTCTTTTTTCATTGAGAAATTCGGCCTCTTCAACCTCTTCAATTACGACCACTTTTCCATCAGCAGGAGCGAGTATGTGTTTAGGATTCACAACTATATCTATAACGGGGTTTCTAAAAAACTGTAACACACATAAGAATAAAGCGCCACTAAATAAATGGAAAATATAAATCCCTGTATTGGATACATTTATATAATGAATACCAATATTTATAATTAGTAGTACAATAAGTAGAACCAGTAAAATAGACCTTCCTTCCTTGTGAATACTCATATAACTTAATAAAATTCTAAAAACCTCCCCTATAGCTGTAAGCTTTACCAACTCTATCGATGGCTACTATATAAGCGGCAATTCTTAGATTTACATCGTATTTTAAAGATGTTTTATAGACATTTTCAAAAGAAGTCCTCATAATCCGATCAGATCTTCGGTTAACTCTATCCTTAGTCCATTTATAACCAAGCCGGTTTTGAACCCATTCGAAGTATGATACAGTTACGCCTCCAGCATTGGCAAGAATGTCGGGCACAACAACAATTCCTTTTTCAGCAATAATGTCATCAGCTTTTGCAGAAGTAGGTCCATTTGCACCCTCAACGATTAGTTTAGCTTTTATTTTATCAGCATTTCGCATTGAGATGACATCTTCCAAGGCCGCAGGTACTAACACATCTACATCCATGGTAAGGATGTCATCGTCCATTTTGTCTGCTCCGTCAAAGTTTTCCAGGGTTCCCCGGTTCTCATTTCTGTATTCTATAGCTTTTGTAATGTCAATTCCCTCTTCGCGATAATATGCTCCTGTGATATCACTTATGGCTACCACTTTTGTGCCGCGATCTACTAATAACTGTGCGGCATGCGATCCTACATTTCCAAATCCCTGAACAGCAACTGTACTGTTGTACGGATTTATTTTCAATTTTTCAAGAGCGGAAAGTGTTGATACCATTACTCCACGTCCCGTAGCTGCAACTCTTCCGGCTGATCCGCCAAGTACACCCGGTTTGCCAGTAACTACTCCATTTACTGTCATGCCGCTATTGCGCGAATATTGATCCATCATCCAGGCCATTTCCCGCTGACCGGTACCCATATCTGGTGCAGGAATATCTGTATCGGGGCCAAAAACATCGTACAAAGAAGTAGTGTATGCTCTTGTCAGTCTTTCTATTTCTCCCGAAGACATCTCCCTTGGATTGCAACAAATACCCCCTTTTGCTCCGCCAAACGGAATATCAACAACTGCGCATTTCCAGGTCATCCATGCGGCAAGTGCTTTTACTTCATCAAGATTCACATGAGGATCGAAACGGACACCGCCTTTGGAAGGGCCGAGCACATTATTATGAATCACTCTGTAAGCCTCAAAAACCCTGATTGATCCATCATCCATGGTGATTGGAATATTGATGATCACTTGTTTATCCGGTGATTTCAAAACATTGTAAATTTCTTCATTGAGCCCCAGATGCTGAGCAGCTATCTTGAATCTGGACATCATGGATTCAAATGGATTTTCCTTGTCTTTTATTGGGGCAGGCTCGATATATTTCATTTTCAAAATTTAATTTTTCCTGTATTAAACTTACTCTAAATTATAAAATTTTCAATTAGATATGCTTTAGATTATAAATATTAATTGTCTAAAAAAGCTTTAAGAAAGCAGCTATAAATGGCAATGATAACAATAGAGCATCAAAGCGGTCAAGAAACCCTCCGTGACCGGGAAGGGATGTACCGGAATCTTTGATTTTAATACTTCTTTTAAATAGAGATTCCACTAAATCCCCATAAGTACCGGCTATTACAGTGAGTATGCCCATGACCATCCACTTCCAGGTTGGCAGGGCAGTCACAAATATCGAGATCACAAAAGCTATGATAAGTGTCAGCAAAGCGCTTCCCACAAATCCTTCCCAGGATTTTTTGGGTGAAATTCGCTCAAAAAGCTTTGTCTTTCCAAACAAGGTACCCGCAAAATATCCACCTGTATCACTCGCCCAGGTCAGGATAAGAATGCCGGCAACTAATTCAAAGTGGTAATTCCCCGTGCTAAATGCAATTACATGCAGCAATGAAAAAGGAATGGCTACATACAATATTCCAAGGAAAGTATAAGCAATATTGGTGAATGGTTTTACATCTGATTTTTTATATAATTTTATAAAATAGATGATGGCGCTGAAAGGAAACACAAGGTAAAAAATCACCGGTTCAATAATTTCCATCTGGACTAAAAACGTAAATGTATATATCAGCATTCCCGACAGGGTCCCCCAGAATGTCAAAGGCAGATAACCATCAATTCCTACAAGCAGGTAGAATTCCCTTAATGATAAAAAAGATATGATTAGAAAAACTACAAAATAAGCCCAGGGATGCCAATAAAGTGCCGGAATAATAATTGTCACACCCAAAATGGCTATAATGATGCGCTGGGTGAGATTATTGTAATTATTCAAATTTGATCTCATCCTCAACTATCTTCTTTGCTTCAATAGTATATTTATTGGGTACCATCACTTCAATAAGACCATGACTTATATGAAGTGTTGAGTCTTTCTTATTTATAATGACGGCTTCAATTTCCCGATCCATCAGAACGCCTCTCACTATCTCTGCCCTGGAGTGAATGGGTGTTTTATAAACGAGTGTCCAATCTTTCATGCTCCTTAATATTTGCTAAGTAGTTCTTAAAATACACAAGTGTTATTACAAATAAAGCAGAAAATATTAAAACATACACTGTTGGTAATGCTTCTGTTGATTCCACATCAATATCTATAAGGTCTTTTTGGTAAATATACAGTGCAAACAATGATACTCCGTTATTAAAAATATGCGCAACTACCGGAACTATTAATTTCCCAGACCACATGTATAAATAACCAAATAGTGCCCCTAATAGCATTCTCGGAATAAATCCATAAAACTGAAAATGAATTGCGCTGAATAAAATGGCAGCTACCCAGATTGCAGCATGGTTGTTTTTAAAGATCCTCTTCAATAAATTTTGCAAAAATCCCCGGAACAACAATTCTTCTCCAATCCCCGGAATAATGGCAATTACGATCACCGCTAATATAAAATAGCCGGTAGATTCAAAATCTGTCAGAAACTCGGTCAACACCTGCATTTGATCTTCAAGACCCTTGGCCCACCTTTCAATACCGGTAAAAGTATCGGGTAATTTTATATTTGCATTCCATTCGATAAAAACGGTATTCACTATCATGAATGAAAAAACTATAATCACCGTGAAAAGAATGATTGCAAGAATATCTTTTGGAAAACTAAAAAAATCTTTTCTCAGGTTTCCTTTGATAAGTGTATAATAAAATATCAATGGCGCTATAATGAAACCTCCTAATGATGACATGCCCTGATACGAAAGGAACATGGTTCTTTGCTCGGGGTATGCCGTTGGATTCATAAGTATATTTGTAAGCTCTTTCATGCCAATACCAGACATGATCATGGCAGTGATAATTGCCATCACCTGGCCAATTAAAAACAAGCCTCCAATAGTAATTAAAATCAATGCGAGCAGCAATACCCATGGGTTCTTGCCTTGAGAATATAGGGGGTTAGATTCCAAATCCGACATAATTGCGCTAAATTTACAGCAAAATTTTAAAATACCTTGGTTAAAATAGGAAACTTAGAAGTTGGCGAATTTCCATTGTTGCTCGCTCCTATGGAAGATGTGAGTGATCCACCATTTCGGGCTGTTTGCAAGGAAAATGGAGCTGATTTGATGTACACAGAATTTATCAGTGCTGAGGGGTTGATCAGGGACGCTAGTAAAAGTTTGCAAAAACTTGATATTTACGAATATGAACGGCCAATAGGCATCCAGATATTTGGAGAAAAAATTGATTCTATGAAATTGGCCGCCGAGAGAGCTGAAGCGGCCCGACCTGAATTAATTGATATTAACTATGGTTGCCCGGTAAAAAAAGTGGCCTTGAAAGGCGCCGGAGCCGGAATCCTTCATGACATCCCAAAAATGGAACGAATGACCAGGGAAATCGTCAACCAGGTTTCCTTGCCCGTGACAGTAAAAACCAGGCTTGGTTGGGATGAGAACACTATTAAGATTGTGGAGGTTGCGTTAAGATTACAGGATGCGGGAATAAAAGCACTTACAATTCATGGCCGCACCAGGCAACAAATGTATAAAGGGACCGCCAATTGGGAGCTCATCAGGGAAGTAAAGAATCATCCTGAAGTGGAAATCCCAATATTTGGTAATGGCGATATATCCTCACCGGAAACTGCGCTCAAATACAAAAATGAATTTAGCGTAGATGGTATTATGATTGGGCGTGCAAGTATAGGTTATCCCTGGATTTTTAATGAAATTAAGCACTATTTTAAAACCGGGAAAATAGCGCCCCCCCCCAATTTAGATGAACGGGTTAAAGTTGTAAAAAAGCATTTGAAATTTTCGATTGAATGGAAAGGTGAGAAAAAGGGAGTATTTGAAATGAGAAGGCATTATTCCAATTATTTTAAAGGCATAAATAATTTTAAACCAGTACGCATGAAATTGGTAACTACTGATGACTACCGGGAAATAAATGATATTCTCAATGAAATTCCTTTGAAATTTGGCTCAAAAGCCCACGTGGCATAACGAATGAAAATGAACTGCATAGTCATAAATATACATCCTGGGTATTATTTATATTATTGACAGTTGTTGGGGGAGTTCATTTATTCTTATCAAGAAAGGATTGACGATATATTCTGCCTCCCAGGTTGCAGCAATTTGAATTTTTTCCGCTTCAATTTTTATAATCCCTTTTTGCACTTTTTGTTGTGGCCGCAACCAATCTCTATAGAATAAACGTGAATATTATAAAATTCAACTTTGCAAATATCAACCCAATTACAATATCCAGTATTTCTATGTTCTTTATTGGTCCGATTGCGGCAATTCAACTATTTATTTTTACGGATTTTACCGATAAACTTACTTTGGGAGAGCAAGCGGTTATCACATTATCTTACCTGATATTGCTTGGCGTGGTGGATACAAGACTTGCCCTGATGCTTTTCAACAAACTTATAAAAATATTGTACCACCCGTTTTCTCAAGTTCTGTTACATACCTGATGCCAATCGTTGCAGTCATTTGGGGATTAATTATGGAGAAAACCTTATTTTTTCACATTATCTTTCTATGGGGATCATAATTTGTGGGGTTTTTCTTACGAATAAAATTTTTTAAGTCTGATTTTTAAAAATAAGGTACACTAGTGCAACTTACTCGTGAAAAATTCAGTTTTAGTAAATAGGATGTAGTTAAATTGATAACTCATTATTTCGAACACAGGTAGCAATTAAAAACAAAAGTCATGGATTACGCAAACAAAATCTCCACTACTATTTCCAAAAAGGATATAAAGGAAATTCAAGACGCAATTAATTTCATTGATGATAAATTACCTGATTTAGATACCTTGACAAGAGAAGAGCGGGCTGCGCTTCCAAAAATGGAAAAAAACACCATCAATTTTGTCATGGAAAGTCTTGATGAAGCTGAAAAGTATCCGGAACTGATTCCTTATAATATAAATATTGATGAAATCAGAAAGGATGTTGAATTAATCAATTCGATATTTAAAATTCTTGACCCACTTCAAAAACTAACAAAAAAATTAGAAGACAGCGCTTTACTTGCGGGTAGTGAGGCCTATTTGCCATCTATTGGTATCCACAATGCAATGAAAGCAGAGGCTATCAGGAGAAAACACCCAAGGAGCAAAGTGTTAGCTTAGCTTTAAGTGTCTTATATATTTCTTTTTAAATGTTTTAATGGAATCTTCCTTTCCAAGAAGTATTAAAATGTCATTTTGAGAGAATTTTGTTTGTGGTTCTGGATTGAAAATAATACCCTTTTTAGCATCTTTAAATCCAAACACTGTTACACCTGTATTTTTTCTAATATCCATTTCCGCAAGGGATTTATCTCTGTATTCTAACCTGATTTGCAAATAACTGATTTCCTCTAAAATATATTCAGATTCTCCGAAACCGCTCAACATTTCCACAAACTCAACAATAAATGGTTTTGTTACAATGTGTGCCATATGAAAACCACCCAGTGCATCCGGCATTACTACATGATTGGCGCCGGCTCGCATAAGTTTTTTTTCAACTTTTTCATCCGAAGCCCTTGAAATAATTTTTATTTCAGGATTCATTTCACGTGCTGTAAGTGTGATAAAAACATTTTCTGAGTCTTTTGGTAACGTGGTGATGATTGTTTTGGCACGTTTTATACCTGCATTAAGCAAGATTTCATCCTGAGTTGCATCACCAATTATAAAATTATATGTCTTATCAGATTCAGGGAACCGTTCAAGGACGTGCTCATCGTTTTCTATGATTAAAAATTTTTTCTTGCTGTTTTTGAGCTCGAGCGCAGCCCTTCTACCATTTCTACCGAAACCGCAGACAATGATATGAGCTCTGAATTTACTTACTTCCCTGCCTTTCATAATGGTATGATATATTTTATTAAGTTCTCCTTCGAATATGTATTTTGCAACAGTTGAAACTAAAAACGCAAAAAACACTATGTTGAATATGATGTATAAGCTCGTGAAAATTTTGCCATTATCGGAAAGAGGTTCAATCTCCCTGAATCCAACTGTAGAAATTGTTATGATCGCCATATAAAACGCATCGATCAGCCCATAGCCCTCAATGATCATATAACCGCTTATGCCTATCAAAATAGAAAGGAACATTAACAGGAATGCGTAAATCAGCTGCCTTAAATGGTATATCATTATTATGGATAGATTACAATCTAATTATAGTAATTTTTATTGACTTTAGAACATTGAAGATAATAAAGGCTCGAACTGTAAATTCTTTTTTTCTATCAATTATTATGAATCAGGGAAAAGCATAAGAATTTATTAAAAAACACCTTGGTGATTTCTGTAAAATCGAAAATATTCCAAAGTCCAATAAATTAAGAAATTGTTAAAGTTGCGTCGTGATATATTAAAAATATGCAAACATTTAAGGAGAGTTTTTCCAAATTTTTAATGGATATAAAATGCTTATATTTTCAAAATCAGACTAAAATGGATATTTATTTCAATGCAATTTTTTTGTCATAAAGTTATCCACAAAATGCTCAAGTTATCCACAGGAGACACTAATATACTTATAATCAGCTGAAATTCAGGGCATTAAGTATATTAGGTGAATTAATCTGGTTGTGGATAAATACCTCATTCTGACCTAGTTATCAAAAAATAACTTTTCAAAAAAAAGTTTTAAACAATTTTTAAAACATTTTATGTAATTGAGCGCAACCGGAATTTTACCACTTAATATCAAAGGCTATTCTGCACGATCTTTTTTAAGCTTTGTCCGGTAAGTATTGAAAATTCTGGATTTTGAAACAAATCCGATATACTTCTCCTCATTAATCACAGGCAGGTTCCAGGCACCGGTAATTTCGAAAGTATTCATTACTTTTTGCATGCTGTCTTTGGTAGAAATAAAAGCCGGAGGATCTCGCATAATTGAGCTAATGATAATTTCTTCCCGCGCATTTTCATCGAACATAATATCACGGACATCATCCAGCGTAATAATACCTACCAGTCGTTCGTCATCATCGACAACCGGATAAATATTCCTTTTCGATTTCCTGACAACTTTTACAAGGTCTTTGAGTTTTTGGTATGGCTTTATAGATATTAGGTCTTTCTCAATCACCTTTTTAATCTTGATCGAACTTAGTAACTGCTTGTCTTTATCATGTGGAATATACTCACCTCTTTCAATTAGATTTTTAGTGTAAATAGAATACTTTTCAAAATATGAAATTGTGCTAAAGGCAATTGCGGAAACCAGCATCAGCGGCACAAAAAGTGTATATCCCCCGGTGATTTCTGCAATAAGAAATATTGCAGTGAGCGGTGCATGTAAAACCCCGCTCATAACTCCACACATTCCAACCAGAGTGAAGTTGCTGAGACTAATGCTTTCCGGTGATATATAGTTGATTGTGAAAGCAAAGATATAACCAACAACACCGCCCAGAAATAATGAAGGCGCAAAAATACCTCCACTTCCACCCGACTCAATAGTAACGGCTGAAGCAATGGGTTTAAAGATAACTATACCGAACATGAATATTGCGAAAATCAAAGGATTGCCATAATCCAATTCAAAAAATGATTGAAAAACCATATCATTTTCCTGGGCATTCAATAATAATTTTATCGATTTATATCCCTCACCCCAAATTGGAGGAAAGAAAAATATAATAGCCGCAAGAATAAGCCCACCAATCAGACCTCTGATCGCATAATTTTTAATTTTAGTAATTTTCTTATCGATAAAATAAGTCATCCTTGTGAAATAAACAGAAACAAGTCCGCTCAATATGCCAAGCAATATAAAATAAGGTGTATCTGTGGCAATAAAAGGATCTTTCAAAACGAATGAGAAAAGAATGTCATCTCCCAGAAGTTCTAAAGAAACCAAAGAACCACTTACTGCAGCTATAAGCAACGGGATAAATGAAGCGAAACCCAAACCCGCCAATATTACTTCACTACTAAAAATGACACCAGTAATTGGTGAGTTGAAAATACTGGAAATTGCCCCTGCAGCACCACAGCCTATGAGTAAGGTCCGGCTTTTATAATCGAGATGCATCCACCTGGCCACATTAGAACCGATGGCCGACCCCGTAACAACAATTGGCGCCTCTAATCCTACCGATCCACCCAAACCGACCGTGATAGCGCTGGTGATCATTCTTGAATAGATCTTTCCCTTAGCAATAATGCTTGATTTTTGAGATATGGCAAATAAAATATCTGTAATGCCGTGCCCCAATTTTTCTTTCCAATAATACCTGGTAATCATTACGGTAATGAATATCCCGATCATTGGATAAAAATATATGGCATAAGTATTGACATACGCATAATTCCCTTCAAGTAAATATTGATGAATCAAATGAACAGTATGTTTTAGGGTTACAGCTGCCAAACCTGATAATGCGCCAATCACTGCGCTGAGGGCCAAGGTGAAATTTCGCGTTTTTACATGTTTGATTCTCCAGATTAAAATATTATGGAGGATTTGCTTAAATTTCATGCTGCAAAATTAGAACAATTAAATCCTAATTGTAATTTTTTTATTAGATGTTCAAAAGTTTAAGTCAGCACAAAATTATTGTTTAAAAATGACAAATCGCATAACAGATCTGTTTGGAATTCGATATCCCATCATTCAGGCAGGGATGGTTTGGTGTAGTGGTTGGGAACTTGCATCTGCTGTGAGCAATGCTGGAGGTTTAGGCCTGTTAGGCGCTGGCTCTATGCATCCGGAAATTTTAAAAGAGCATATCCTTAAATGTCAATCCAGGACAAAAAAACCTTTTGGAGTAAATGTTCCATTGATGTATCCTCAGTTGGAGGAAATTATGCAGATTATAATTGATCTGAATGTACCTATAGTTTTTACATCTGCCGGGAGTCCAAAAATCTGGACATCAAGTCTTCAGAATCATGGGATAAAAGTAGCACATGTTGTATCAAGTTTGAAATTTGCAAGAAAAAGTGAAGAGGCGGGAGTTGATGCAGTAGTTGCTGAGGGATTTGAGGCGGGTGGCCATAATGGCCGGGAAGAAACCACAACGTTTTGTCTTCTTCCGATGGTTTCGCAAGCAATTTCAATTCCACTGATAGCTGCCGGGGGTATTGGCAGTGGAAGAGCTATGCTGGCAGCAATGGCACTCGGAGCTGAAGCAGTACAAATTGGAAGCAGGTTTGCAGTTAGTACAGAATCGTCAGCGCATGAAAATTTTAAGAATAGCATCATTAAAGCTGAAGAGGGCGGGACAGAATTGATGCTGAAAAAGATAACACCTGTCAGATTGCTTAAAAACAAATTTTACGAAGAAGTAAAAGCCGCTGAAATTCAAGGCGCTACAAAAGATACACTTAAAGAACTGCTTGGTAAGGGCCGGGCAAAAAAAGGAATTTTTGAAGGAGATTTAGCTGAAGGAGAGCTTGAAATCGGTCAGGTTTCTGCAATGATTGAAAAATCAGCTCCCGCCAGCGATATTTTTAAAGAAATTTGGAATGAATATGTTTTTGAAGGTAAAAAGCTTTGTGGCTTGTTTGCTGAATGACAATTCATGAATTAACCCTGATTCAATCAACACGTATTGTTGATAAATGCTTATTTTACAATTAACATAATCAATGACATATTGCTGATGCAATCTAAATCTCTTCTTTTTGTCCCTGATATCACCGGCTTTACAGAGTTTGTAAAAGAAACAGAGATTGAGCATAGTCAGCACATCATATCTGAATTGCTTGAAAAAATCATTGATAGTGATCAGATTGGGATGGAAGTTTCTGAGGTTGAGGGCGATGCAGTACTATTCTACAAAAAGGAAGATGTTCCCGGTATCGAAGAGATTTATGAGCAGGCAAAAAAAATGTTTATCCATTTTCATGCGCATTTAAAATTATACGAAAGTCAAAGGATTTGTCAGTGTGGGGCTTGTAGTACAGCATCAAAGCTTTCTTTAAAATTTGTTGTTCACAGTGGGGAAATTGGTTTTACTAATATAAAAAATCAAATTAAGCCGTTTGGTGTCGATATTGTTTTACTGCACAGGATTCTTAAAAATAATATAAAGCAGCGGGAATATATTCTATTTACTAACCAATACCTGGAAAACAGACAAGGAGAGATTAGTGATTTCTCCATAGAAAAATTTGAAGAGGGCGCCAATGATTATAATAAAATAGGATTGGTTGAATATAAATATATTCCTCTATCAAAGCTATATCAGTTTGTGCCGGCGCTCCCCACTGTACCGCTCCCTGCTAAAATGAAAAATCCTATAGTGAAGGAATACAAGTTTAATCTTTCGCTCATCGATGCGTACGAATATTTATCCAATTTTGAATGGAAGAAAAAGTGGAATAAAGATGTAAAAAGTTTTAATTACGAAAAAGGGAAGGTAAACAGGATAGGAACAAAGCATATTTGCGTTTTTGAAAAAAGCGATTCAGAATTTGAATCGGTCACAAATGATTTTGGGAAAGGCAATGTGGTTTACGGGGAGAAATTCCTAAAATTCCCATTGGCAAAAGACTTTACTTTTTATTTTATTTTACGCCCCGAAGGTGACAAAACAAATATCAGGTTAGAAACACACTTTAAACCATACCCAATCATTGGATGGCTCCTCAAGCCTATTATTAATATGAACATTAAGAAATTTCAACAAAAATTTATAATATCTTTTTCTAAACTTGAAAGAATAAACAAGTAGAATAAAATTTACCCGATTTCTCACAATTCCATATGGAAAGTATGTTGCGTTTAAAATTGCATTAAAAAGCGACATTATTGACCGAAAAGCAGTTCTTCTCCTTGATTTTAAATTTTCTCGTGTGCCTAAGAAAAATTATAAGTTAAATCCATATATTGTTAATTATTTGTAACGAAACAATTGTTTAACCTCTTTACTGATTATCACTCTTAATTTTTATTGACATGAATAAATCTATATTAAATACGACTTTAATTTTTGGCCTGGTTGTACTTTCTTCATCAAATATTTGGGCGCAGGAAAGTCCTGAAACATCTGCTGAAGGCTCCGTTAATGGGGTAAAAATTAAAATAGATTATCATTCCCCAAAGGTAAAAGGAAGGATAATTTGGGGCGGCCTGGAACAATATGATAAGGTCTGGAGAACAGGTGCTAACGAGGCAACTACCATTGAGGTCAGCGAAGATGTGAAAATCGGGAAAAATAAAATGCCAAAAGGGAAATATGCCTTATTTACAATACCAAAAAAAGGTGATGCCTGGACTGTAATTATTAATAAAGTATCCGACCAATGGGGCGCATTTGAATATGATCAAAAGCAGGATCTATTCAGGTTTGAAGTGAAGGTGGAAAGAACACTAGATCTGAATGAATCATTGAAATTTGATGTTGACGATTCAGGTAATGTGATGTTTGCCTGGGAATATAAATCCTTTAAATTTAAAATCGATAAATAATCATATCCAATAAATAACATTGAGTAGCGTTAGTGAAGACAGGGCATATTAATTGTCCTGTTTTTGATTTAGACAAAAGAGAGACAATGAGGAAGGAACTATATTTTTTTATTTTTGTAATTGTAGGATTGAGCTCCTGTGACAAGCCTGAATCTCCGCAATTTAAGTACCTTCAAAATATAGTAGTCGAATTGGAAAGTCTGTCAACTGCCAATCTTCATGCAGAGGCTGTATTATTCAATCCAAATAAGAATACGATTACTATAAAGGGCGCAGACATTGAGATCATGATGGGCGAAAAGGTGATTGCCGTGCTCGAAAAAGAGTATAATATCAAAGCCATTGGAAACGAAGATTTTATGATACCGCTGGATGTTAAGATCAGGCTTCAGGATCTTAATTTAAGTGCCATCGGCGCTGCTCTCGGACTCATTGGAGATGATGGACAGGAGATCAGGTATATTGGTAAAATAAAAGTGAAAGCTTATGGTGTTCCTTTTTCCGTAAAAGTTGACTACACAGATAAAATCAATATCAGGATATAGCGCTAAATCAAATTCAATACATTTTCCGGAGGTCTTCCCAAAACAGCTTTATCTCCTTCAATCACGATTGGCCTTTCTATTAATTTTGGGTAAGCAACCATTATATTTATCCATTCATCATCTGAAAAGCTTTTACCTTTATATTGCTCTTTAAAAACAGCCTCATTTTTTCGGAGTAATTGTTCTGGTGAAATCCCCAGCATTTTGATAATAGATTTCAGTTCCTTAAAAGTTGGAGGAGTTTTGAGATATTCTATAATTTCCACCTCTTTTTTTGCATCATTAATGAGCTGTAGTGTTTGCCGGCTTTTACTGCACCTCGGATTATGGTATATTTTCATGGATTTTGATTTTATTTAATGTTCAAAAGGATACAAATATATAAACCATGGTTTGAAATTCAATCCCAAATAAAGGCCCGTTCATGAGGATTTCGGGCTTAATAGACAAAAAGGAGGCTGAAACCTCTGTAAGTTTCTGATATTCATAGCTTTGCATCAAATGAAAGCTTATGAATAAAAAAAGTGTGTTTTTTGCAAAAGTTCCATTATTAAGAAAAATGGTAAAATTCGGGGA
>JAJRQT010000041.1 GCA_024280115.1 Bacteroidota bacterium
GCGAATCTCTGACCGTTAATAGCCTGAATATCTGCATTTTAACTGAAAAAACCTAATAAATAGCGAAAAGATTCACATAAAAAATTGACCTTAATTTATTGATAATCTTTTAGTTACATGATTTAAAAGAGACACTAATTACCATTTTCAAAACACGGCGTTATTCAAGAGAAGAGGGTGTCTTGATTATTGAATCTTGCACCTCCTTTTAGTTCTTTGCAGTCAGATGCTTGTACATATTTATTGTTCGCCTCCAAATCTTTACTTTCTAAAAAGGAATACTTCACTCCATTTTTTAATGAGACTTTTGGATTTATCTCTATAAAATCACTTACACTATATGTTCTCCAGTTTTGAGGCATTTTCTTTATCTACAATCTTCGCATTTATTAAATGGATTGAGAGAGACCACATCTTCAATATATGGTTTTCCACCGTCAGAGCAGGTTTTTTTAATAGATGATGCAAGGGTTTACAGTTGACTAATTTGACATTCAGGACATTTGTTGCTAAAACTAATTGTCCCTGGTTCATCATTATAACTTTTCCCGCAACTTGAACAAACCTTTGAAGGGCTGTATCCCAAAGGATATAAACCTGAATTTTCACATTCGGGGCACTCATTAGTAAAGGACACTCTTGTTGGATCTTTTTTGAATACCTTTCCACATTTTGAGCATTTGTTATCCATAATTAAATACAAATTCCATGGACTAGCTTTTTGACAATCTGGACATTTTCTGTCTGGATTAAAAGCTGCTACATCCTCGTTAAATGATTTACCGCAAACTGAACAAGTACATGGTAGATTTAAAAATGAATTTGTAGTTGCGCCAGAACTATATCCTAAATATGATTTTGTTCCTCCAGTAATGAAATCAGATACAGCCTGTTTGGTAACATCCTCTTTTTCTTCATCAGTAATTGAAAGCTCATCAAGTTTTTCGATTGCTTTATTCAATTTATCTGTAATTTCTAAATGTAGCCGCTTTAATTCTTCAAAGTCACCTTTATCAATTGGTTTATTGTGAGCCACCTTATTTCTGAGTTCATATAATTGTTCCCATTTCTTTTCAAGGGATTGGAATTTTATAAGTTTCGAAAAATATCGATCCCAATTTGATTTAGGAACAAAACTTTTAATTACCTCCAAATCCAAATCTTCTATATTCTCAGTGGTTTCAATTATTGTTGAAAGTTGATCTGTGGAAAGTGTAGAATAAGGTTTGAAAAGGAATCCATTTAGATGAATAAAATCGGCTTCAAAAAGTGCGTTTTGAAAAAGGAACCTAAGATTGTTTTGTTTTGCTCTTTGCACAATATTCTCCTTGACTTCTTTTGGAGTTGCATTATCTAGCCAATCCGTGCCCATATTGGTAAGCATAAATTTCAGAATGAGTTTTCTCAGGAGGTTTTCTAACTCATTCAATAGAGGATAGGCATTTATTGAATAGTGATTAGAAATATCATCCCACAAAATTGAAACCTTAATCTTATCAATTGGTAAAACTTTCAAAATTGCTCTTTTAAGTTCTGTTATATCTTCAATTTCTTTTTCAATAGCTGATTTCGATTTAATCTTCTTAGATAGAAGAATATTAAAACTTCTTTCTGCTGTAGATTTATCAGTTATTTTATTCGTGCTTACCTTGTAACTGAATTTTTTCCGCTTATACGTAATAGATCCTTTTTCTATTTTAATATTAATGTCAGTTTTGAGAAGGTTATTAAAACCTCTCACAGACTTACAAAAATCATCTTCCTTTTTAATTAGCAGATATTCAATGTTCAAAAAATCCATTTATTTGTCTTCCAAATTTCCAATTGTTTTAATAGTTCAAAAAGTCCATGATAAATTCATTGGCTGAAATATATGCTCCTCGGCTTTAGGCCATCAGGAAGTTGGTTTTTCTTTTTCAGCTCCGTTAAATTGTTCAATATCCTCAATCATTAGTTTACCACCTTTTTCCTTTTTCGAGTCCATAACAAGCTTTTGCCAATGTAAATTATCTTTCAAACCTGCTAGTTCCTCAGGTAGATTAGTTTTTTCATAGACTTTTGAGTCTTTCTCAACAAAATCAGCATAGAGCGGATATACATTTTGAATAATCAACCACCTAAATAGTTTATCTGGATCAAATTCCCTTCTTTCAGCAAAGAGTATATCACGATATACATTATATTGATTAGCTAACCTTTTTATACTTCTTGGATTGGCTTCAATTAATTCTGAATGATTTAGTAGTCGATGTTTCACATCTACAGCATCTTCATTCATGATTTCAAGACCCATATCTGTTGCTTCTGTATCTGTTACGCCAAGTTCCTCAGTTATACTTTCAATTTGTTCTGGAGAAGAATATTCTTGTTTATTGAAACGTTGCTTGAATTTTACTTTCAATTCCTGAGTCTCCTCAGGACTTCTATCAGGTTTTTCTTTAGTTTCGACTTCTTTATCCTTCGCTACATTCGTGCTATTGTTAGGATCAAGGATGAATTGCCAATACTTATCTTTCACTTTACCTGTGATTTGGGGCAATCGAATTGAAAGTTGAAATGCCTTTTCTAAAAATAGGTAACCCAATTTTTGCCCCGGCTCTATGGCAACATTACTAAAATCGGTGTAATGATTTTCGAAACACTCACTTATCCAGTTTTTATCTCCTGCTACTATATAAAGGACTTTTCTTTCTTTATAAAGAGTCTGAATCCCTTCTAACAACTCCACTGCAAATTTTGAATTGCATCTATCCAGATCATCTATAAAAATAGCTAGGCGATAACCGGAAACTTCAATATTGCTTACCAATGCTTCGAAATGCTTCTTTACAGTAATCATTGGATCGGCAACCTGCTGCATAAAAGACTTAGCTGATTGAGGCGATTTCAGTAAGAGAGGTTTGGCAATAAACCGTGCTCCCGCATAGATCAATCCTCCAAGTGTTCCAATCGCAGCCAGTACTTTTGACAGGTTAATAAGTTTCTCTCCAATGGATAGTTCTTTTTCTGTATCTGAAATGTAAAACTCTGTTATAGATGGATAGAAATGAATTATTAAAAAGCCAACAAGAATTACAATTGAAAAAGTAAACAGATTATATATTGTTTTCATATTAACCAATCTTCTTCTTGATTCTTTAAGCCATAAAATAAATGATTTATACCAGGTTAATTGTGACAATGATTGGATGAATATTTGATCTAAGAATGACCACCATGGAGGGGTGATGTGCTGGTGTTGCCATGCATTGAATTTAATTACAATCCATTTCCGTTCATCTGTATCTAAATTTGACTCGATCAGATTTAAAAAGGTAGATTTCCCATCCCCCCATGCGCCTTGTAAGTGAATCATAAATGCATAGCGACTTTCTTTTTCTTTTTTAATAACCTCGATATTTGTTTTTACCCATTCGGAAAAAACAAAAAACATCCAGTTGATCTTATGAACATTAAGCCAACCTAAAATTTTAATTAGTAACTTTTTCCAAATTGATTTTTCTAATGAAGTAGAAAATATTTGCTTATTCAATAATCCGCAAATGGACTTTGCTACGGGCTCTCTATTTAATCTATCAGTATTTTCGACTTGATCTAAGTGGAATGGGATGCTATCATTGGAATCTTCAATTTGTGAATCGTCCTCATATAGTTCATCGATCTCGGGTGGAGATTCTTTCCAATCATTATTATCGTCTAATGAAGATGAATCAGCTAATTCAGTAGTGTTGATGATCTCATTAAAGTAATTTATCCCTAATTCATGAAGACTTCCATTTTTATAATTATCCAATAGTTTACCAAACGATTGTGTCTTAGATAGTTCATCATAAGATATCTTTTCTTTCAAACCATATATACCTCTGTGTCTTCTGAATCCTTCCTTATCATTAGTACCCAAATATTCAAAAAAACCATTAATTTCTCTTCTTTTGGGATTACTACTTACTACAATATCACCTTTCGTAATACTTATTTGATTAGTATTCGAATCATCTGGAATCTCAGCATATATGAAATAGTCATTATCAAGATTAACCTGTTCCTCGAAATTTATTTTGGTATTCAACCACCAAAACTTTGAATTGGAATTGATCTTTGATTCAATTAATTTTTTAAATTCTCCTGAATCCATTATAGATGGAATGGATAAAGGGATTTTCACGGTGATAGAATTAATTAAATCTGTAAATTCATTAAAATGGTCTGTTGATTTTCCACTAATCCCTTCTATAACATGCTTTAATTCTTTTTCTTTTAACCACACTAATGGTTTAAAATAATTTTCAGAATTAGGGATAGGAATTGCTACATCAATTTCCAACCACTTCACCCCAACAGAAGAGTTTTCCTTTGATGGTGATATTACTATACCAACAGCTCTTACTATTAAAGATATTTCGTCTTCATTTATATTTGTTGTTTTGAGTATTATAAGGTCACCACGAATTAAAGTATCAATTAGAATCTTATTATTTTCGGAATCAGGTATTTGCCAACTATTTTTTTTCAGAAAACTACTTAATATATTTTCACCGTCCTGTACATAGTCTGATAAGATTACTCTCCGATTTTCTATGACTGATAATATGTCTCTCAGTTTTTCATTTGATCCCGAAGTGGTTGTAGTTTTGATTCCATTCTCAAAGTCATTGTCTTCATTTTTCCTACCTATAGATAGGTTTTTAGCTTCTTCAATATCAAAGGCAGAATTACCAAATTCCTTCGATAGCAAATCTTGCTGTTCGACATCAATCTTGAAATTAGGATTATCATCGATTTTAAATCCTTGCGACTCAAGAAACTCAATAATGGTATTTTTCTCAATATTTAGCTTTCTTGCCACCTGACTTAATCTCATACTTTGTACTGACGAACTATCATTTTGTCCAGCATTAAAATGAGCTCCCGTAAATTTGGGCCCTTGTTCACTGATTCCCTCGTTATCCCGTTTTTGACCTGTTCTTAGTTTCTTATCTAATTCATTAGAATCATTAACCATCTCAACTAACTTTTCCTGCAAATCAGGAAATTTCTGTAGGCGAATATCCAGCTCATCTATATCAATTAGAATTGTCTGGTTAACTTTACCTTTAAATGAAGAAATAATTCTCTCCTTAATACCATAATTTATGTTACCAAAAATCACTACATATAATCCCCATGGGTGAAATTCTTCAACCATCTTCGAAAGTTGGTTAATAGCAGTTTCAAAATAAAAGTTGAAAATTAGGCAACAAATTAAATTTTTATCATCAGAAACTTTTCCTTGAATTAAAAAGGGGATTTCACTTTCCTCTAATAAATGCGTAGGAATTTCAAAGGATGTTCCTTCTGTCTGATTTACTAATTTTTTAATTAAGGGCAGAACTTGTCTGTCTTGACGAAATCTTTCAAGTTTATTTATGCTGTAATCAATCACAATTCATTGATATTATTTTCAATTTTTGTTTGCAAACTCAGTGATTTTTTAAATTGCTCAGCCAATTTCCTTTTCAGCTTCTCCATTTTCTCCTCAAAGGGTATTCCAGTCAAGCCATCGAATATTCGTAAAGCTACACTGTTTTTAAGAATTTTATTACGTACTTGCGTACTCTTCGATTAAATTTTAGAAAATGGATGTATAAGTCATTGTTTGATAAACAGTTTAAAAAATATTAAACTCTGATAACATCGCTATTTGTGAAAAATATATCATTTATAACCCTGTGCAAAGGAAAAGTTGAAAAGGATTTTGCGTTAGAGTTTTATATAAAGCGGATTCCTACTTCACCTCCAGCAAATGAATAATCTTTCCTATCTCTCCGTTGAATTCCTTTTGCCATAGTTTGAGGCGTTCAATGGTTACGCTTTCCATGGGGTTGGTGGTGTCAGGAATTTGAACGACTTCGAATTTGGGGGATAAGATATGCTCAACCTCAAAAAATTTGCTGTAGTAGTTGATCAGCTTTAGTAAGATGGAAACACTTCCTCCTGTTCCTTTTTCAATGCGTGAAATGGCATTTTGATTTACTTCGAGATGTTTGGCGACATCTTCCTGAAGCATTCCCAATGCCTTGCGCATTTCTTTGAGTCGTTCTCCAATTAAGTTTAAGGTTATTTCCATTTGTTCAGTTAAAAGAAGCAATAATCTCTGCAACTTCCTGGTTTATTTTGAACAGATTATTACGGAGCGTTTCTTCCCGCTCCTCGTCACTACCAAAATTATAAAATTTTGGCAACTCCAAATAACTCTGTTCCTCTTTATTGGCCATCACCGGATTAATATCAATTTTACAGTTATAGGTGCTCAATGTATTTTTCCCAAATTGATCAGCTTCTCGGCCAATCTGCGCTACAATTTCTCCAGCCTTCAAGCCGGCAATTTTTGATGCTGGAATCAGATTGTCCATGTATTCATTCATGGAAACCGATGTTCTGGTCCGGTCAATACTCAATCCACTTCGCAACTGCCTGACTTTACCAAATAATTTTTCCAGCCAATCCAGGGTTTCTTTGTTGCGTGCAGATCCCGAAATCACATTAGCTGCCACGGCGCAAATGGTGTCCGCTGCTGCCTTTCCATATTGTTGCCTGAACTGGGGTAACTCCTGCAATCCCAAAAGAATTGATACCCTGTTACTCCTGGCTGTGGCAATTAAATTCTCAATTTTATGAATGTAGAGGGTGGGTACTTCATCGACTATTAATGAAGATGGCAAGTTTCCTTTTTTATTGATCAAACGAATCAAGCGGTTTAATACCACCGAATAACAAGCGCTGTTGATGCTTTGTGTATCCGGATCGTTCGCAATGACCAGGACGGATGGCTCATTAGGATCACTAATTTTCAGATTGAAGTCATCGCCAGAGAAAACCCAAAAGGTCTCTTTGGTTGCCAGCCTGGAAAGATTGATTTTTAACGTTCCAATCTGTCCTTCCAGTTGGTCAAACGCTTTCTTATCAAAGGCACTTTTAAATGGAGATAGCAAACTTTCCAATTCATCTTCTGAGAAAAGTACTTTAAATATTTGCTTGTAGTCATGATTTAAAAATGACAACGTATGTGCCAAGGTGGAGTATTCCCCTCCTTCATACCTACTGAAAAAATAAATGATACTGGCCAGAAAGTTGATGGCTGATTGACTAAAAAACTGATCGGCGCCTGTTGTCCGATCTGTTTTTCTCAATGCTTCTACCAAGGCCTCCGCTGCTTCAGAAGCGTCTGCCAATGTTCGGATATAATCAGATTTTAACGGATTTACCCGGCGACTATATACTATATTATTCAAGTTGATCACATGAAATTTATGGCTTTTCAATATTAGCCTGTTTTGCAGGTAATGGTTGTAGGCCACTTTTGCCAGATCAGGATATTTGAAATCATAGACCATCATGGAAAAACCTTTGGCCAGGTGCTGTTTGATATAGGGAATAATGATGGAAAAGGTCTTACCGGATCCGGGGGTACCAATCAATAATGATGCCCGAAAGGGATTAATGATGTTAAACCAGCCTTTGATTATCCTCTTTTTGTAGTAATACTTCATCGGAATGTTTACTGAATAGGCATTGTTGACCAATTTTCCGGACTGCTCAAAAGATTCATTTTCGATATTGAATCGATCTTTCATGAGGTTGGATTTAATTCTTTTTGAGATGTTGTCCAGGGAGATGTGGACCAGTACAACTCCTATAAATGAGCATGCTATATACAATCCATCAAACAACGTCAATCTATTGAATACCTGAATATCTATCTCGTAGTGATAGAAAAATATGGACCCAAAGAAGAGTGAAAATCCCAGCAACAAAGGCAACATGATATGCTTGGTGACATGGAGTTCCACATCCTTTCTTGCCTTAGTACCCACAGAAACGATGATAATCAGAAAAAAAGTAAGCAGCTTGCTGTAAATTACTTCCTGATATATAATGAATTCACCAAATCGTAAAAACAGATGATTCACAACTTCAGGATAGATTTGCTTAGGAAGAAATACAATGATGGATACTTCCCAGGCTATGGACAAGTAAATGATCCCCTGGAAAAAGGAATAGAGTTTTTGGATGTCTCTGGATTCTTCCATAGATTATTAAAACCCAGTTATTCTTGAATAATGGAGGAATATGTGAAATCTATACTCCGTCATTGCGAACGAAGTGAAGCAATCTGTCAGATTTTTGCAGATAGTTAACAGATTGCCACGGCCTTTCACTTGCCTTTCTGCAAGGCAAGGCCTCGCAATGACGACTTTCTTTATTTTTCTTGGAATTGGTAAATCAAAAAGTATCCGCATTCATTACTTCCTTATAGTCAATTTTTAGGATGAGATTCCTTCCTGAAATCTGCTTTTCAGATAGCTCGATGGTAAAGGTTTTTTTGTTGGGATAGGTGAATTTCTTAAACACGAATACATTCCGGTATTTCTTTTTGAAACCATCTGTTTCATATAACTGATATTCCGGGGATATCTCCACTTGCTGGAAATTAGTTGACTTGACAATCTTTTTATCCTCGATCTTGAACCGGAACTGGTCAATATCATATTGAATATTGGATTTGTTTTTGAAGGTTATGTCAATAAAAAAATAATCGCCAATGGTATAGATGTTATTCAGCCTGGCTTCCATCCCGTATTTTTTAATACGCTCTTTTGCCTTTGCCTTTTTATCTTTTTTTAGCAGGATCTGTTTGCAAAATGTCTTCATTTCTTCCATTGACAAAGAAACTTCAGGCACCATTAATCCGATGGTTCCTTCCTGCTGTACGCTAATCTGTTTATCAGCATCCTTTGAGTCAACATAAACCATTTGGAATTGCACCATATATTTTTGAGCTAAAATGGTCACCACTCCCAGATCAGTATCATCATTGGTGACGGGCTTTATTCGCAGGATATTGGAAAGCGGCATATCTCCCAGCACTTTATTTGTACTGATATCGACATATTGAATGGGTTCAGAGCACACAAAATGGGTGGTGACGTGTTCATTTACATAGACTTTCTTTAACTCTTTGTCCTGGGCAATCGAGTTTAGTGATAAAAGTATGGCTATTGTAAAAACAGATATATGCTTCATGGTTGTTTAATTAAGTTCGTTAGAATTGACCAGGTATAAAATCGTGTTGTATTTCAGTTTGGCTTTGTTCTTTTTGGCAGTTTTGCCGGCTGTTCTGGTGGCAGTGGAAAAAGCCTTCTCAGCCATGTCATAAATCATTTCGGTTTGATTATCCGGTGTATTGGTGAAATTGATGTTTTGACCGCTGGCAACATTGGATGCCAGATCTTTGGTAAATGCCCTGAATTGAGAAGCAGGGACATACAATCCGGCTAATCCATCATTATCATAGACTTTCAATTCTACATTGGTGATTATATCATCGACAATAATGGAGGAAATGGATATTTCAATCCGTTGCAGTTTGAAAGCCGTAACTATTCCAAAAAGATAATTCCCCTTTTCAATCAATTGATCACCTGCGTATATATCATCGAGTAACCTGATCCGAACTCTGCTACCGGGATACACCTTGATATCCTCATCTATAATGGCCTGGATAAATTGTTCTTTTCCCCCTGCCTCGGCAGGCTGGCATAATCTTATGGTATTAAAATGACCGGATGATTTTTCGATGGATTTTTGAACCTGAGCAATCTCCTGTGCTCCATAATTAATTTCCAAGCTATCTTTTGAATCTATATTCATTGCTTTTTCACCCTGCTCTGATATCCTACTCAGACTATCTATGTACTTCATCTGCGCCCTGAATAGCTTCATTTGCAGTTCATATTCTGTCTCCTTTGGTTTGAACTTTTTGCCTTTTCTGGTGGATGGTTGATACACTTTTGTGCGCTCTTTTACCTGGGTCATAAAGTCTTTTCTGGTTCCATTGACAATTTTATTATTCACGGAATCAACCAATACTTTATCCTTTGGAGAAAGACCGGATTCATCTTTTTCCTGAAGATCAATCTCCTTCATAGCAGAGAAATCCCGGTTGTATTTGAATGCATCCATATATGACTCAAACTTGTTTTTTAGTGGTCGCCTTTCCAGGTTGGGTAATGGTATATTGGTATTGATCTCATGAATTTCCTGAGGTGCGTTATTGGTTTCCTGTGCAGTTCCAAACGAATCCTTGAGCATGTAAAACAGAAAAGCATTGAATGGAATGAGCAAAAGTGGGATGATGTATTTTGGTCGATTGATTCTAATTCCTCTCATGAAGCATGGTGTTTAGCTGTTGGTCAATTTGTTTGATTAGTTGCTTATCCTGGTTGGTTAGACTGTCTTTCCCTTGAATAACTTCAAGTATTTGCTTTTGCTGATAGACGCTTATCCAAGTTGAAAAAATGCTTGGCCTTTTAACGAGTTGACTTTGTGCTAAAATGTTGTCCTTTAATAATTCAATCTTCGGAAAAGATCTATCATTCGAATTTGCGCTCCAATTGAAGATATTAATAACAGTGCAAACAATTAGGGTAATTACCAAGCCATACCATACGAGTCTGGCTTTTCTATTTGCAATATTTGAAATAGGCTTCTTCATATTAAAACCTGCTTTTAGTGATGGTTTCCAAATCTTTATTCAATACGGTCTTCCAATTGGTGATCAGGCAGCCATGGGGATTATTATCCGATCTGGGTACATCTCTAAATCTTCCGGTGGTGATCAATTGCCGTTTCAGAATGGAGGTTTCCCGTTCTATGCGTTGGGTGCCGTAAAAAGTGAATTGTCTTTCATTCAAATCGAGTTCTATGGAATCTGTCTGAATACTTAAGGTGGCTGAACTGGCCATGACGGCATTATAATATCCTTTTTCCTTTAGGTTGTTGTATTCGATTAATCCGGATTGATCGATCAGGTACATGGATTTGGAGATGTTATTTTTTATAAAATCATCATCCGGGGGCAGCGTAAAGAAAAGTAGATGAAACAGGTTGATATGAGATTTGTATTCCACCTCCCTGTTTATATCCATATCGGTTTGTCTTACTAAAATGGGTACATTACCATCCAGTACATAGATTTGTTTTCTGCTCTGGTTGATCAGATTAAATGCAAAGTAAAATGCTCCACCCGCCAATAACAGTGCCGTCAGGAAAGATCCGATGGAGACAATCAGGGTTAGTTTTATTTTCTGTTCTATATTTTTTATAATCATAATATTTACTTTAACTATGGTCTGCCCTTAATGTCCGGTCTCTACGTTACGCTTGTTTTTGAAAAACTCATTTACATGCGTAAACTCCATTTTTCAGAAACTACGCAAGCCTTGATCTCGAACATTCTGAACAGACTCTGACTTTATAGACGAAACCTAACTTGCCATTCTGGCTATTCTTCCTGCACCTCTCGAAATAGTGCTTATGGCATTCCCAACACCCGAAGTAGAAATGATCCATGTACTGATGACCGGCACTGATAACATGGCCAGACCCCCAATCAATAGGGTGACAATGAAAAAATTAGACCCCCCATCGTTCTGAGACACATAGAAAATAAAGGCAGCTTCATTGCTCAGGACGTATCTCAATAATTCAATTTCCCGTTCCATTCCATATTGTACCAACACCATGGATAATCCCATGATGATGTATCCGATGGCGGAATACAAGCTCACGGAAATATACCTCGCCAGCCAGTAGATATAGGCATCCCGGAATCCGGGTAACACACTGAAGGCAAATGAAAACGGTCCCAGGATGATCAGGATTCCAGCAAATATGATTTGTAGAAAAAAGATCAAATAGGAACACAATTGAAAGATGGTGATCACCAGGTATTCAATAATCTGTACAAAGAAGAATCTGAACTTTGCCATGATCAGGATAAAATATCCTTTCATCTGATCAAACAGGACATTGAAGTCAATCCCCAGTGATTCATACCAGGCTTCATCATTAGTGCTCTGTTGCACTTCTTCCAGTTCTGCGCTGGATTCAATGAGCTTTGTCGCCACACTATCTATAAGCGCCATGCGCTGCTGTGACACCGCATCAACTGCATCGATTCGATCATCAAACAAAGCCCTGCTTTTAACGGTGACTACTTCCAGTGGAAAATTGATCAGATCCACGAACGGCCCCCAAAGCATGATGACCATCGTCAGGGCAAATGGTCTCAAAAGCGGCATGATTTCCAGGCGTTCATCTCCGGCGATCATGCCATAACTTTTGATCCCAAAATACAGCAACATAAATATGGCACACAATGCCTGGGCATCACTGGTAAACACAGATAGGTGATCCCTCAGCGCAAGAAATAATCCTTCAAACAAATCGAGCATGAATTGGTCTATCAGTGTGTGCATTGGTTATGGTTGAATGCTTAGGTATTTTTGATTGATGGTTTGCAGGTTTATAAACTTTACAAGTTTGCCTTTCAGTGACCTTAAATCCTTTTCGATCTCTTTCATAGCTTCTGCGCTATCTCCTTTTTCCAGCCATCCTTTTCGAATTATCTCTATTTCTCCATTCAATCGATCCTGCTCCATTCTGAAAGATTGAATCGCATCTACATGGGTGTTGATGGTAATCCCCCTGGCAATTAGGGCATTAATCTCGCTATTGAGTTTTTCAAATAAGGGTTTGAAATGGAGGTGATAATGAGTTTCTGAAGCTCTGTTGATGGCATCCCAGAGTTCATGTGAATAAACAATATCCACATCTTCTTTTTCTTCATCGCTTTTTTCCTCTGTCTGCCCAATAACTACATCAGTTTGTGCCAACTGCAGCATGGTCCGTCTATCCGGTCCTTTTCTGTATTTATTATGAAAAAGGATGTAATACCACTTTGGCCGGAATCCTCCCCAGCGCATAAATACCATGTTCTCCAACTGCCTGCTTTTATACCTGTCTTTTACAATGGAGACTGCCTGCGCCTGTGAATTTTGAGTAAACAATATGGAGCCCAGTAGTATAGAAATGGTGACTATCTGTTTTATTGACATTATCTGATTTCTTCTAACAAGGATGAAACAATCGCGCCTCCTGAATTCGGATAATTCAACTTAAAAGGATTTATCGATCTTAATACACCTGCACGTTTGGCTATTGCCATTCTTCTGTAAATCCCATAGGCAATCCCGCGCATGATCCTCAATTCTGACACTACATGGCGAATAATGTCCAATCGCTGCTTATTATCCATCAGGTTGATGTCTCCGCCAATTATAGCTGTTGTATAGATGTAGGTAAACAACGCTGCGGTTCTGGTGATCAATTCTGCCTCTGCCTGAATAGCCACGATGATCAGTTTGGGGTCTTCTGCAGCGGTCTCCACCATCTTTCCCTGGTACTCTCCAATATCCTTTGCAATATCAATGGCGTAGATGATGCTTTTAGATTCCATGATTATGGCCGTGACCTGGCTCAGCGAATTATATACCTTTTCTTTTAATTCCCGGATCACCATCATTTGAGAAGCAATCGTTGTTTGTGCCACTGCAATGGTGGTTTCATTTTCTTTGATATCCTCCAGAACTCTTTGCTGGGCTTCGTGATTGATCACCAATGTCGATAGTACTGTCGGATCAAAAACAAGTTGTTGGGCATGGATATTCCCATAGACTAATGAGATAAAAACTACAATGATGGTCGGTATTCGATGTCGATTATTTATTTTCATAATACTGTTGTAATTGGTTGATGTGAGCACAAAATGTGTGTAAATCCAATCCTGAGTTTTCCAGATCCTCCACAAAGGCTTTCAATCCGGTTTCAAAATCTTTGAATTTATTGATGTAGTAGTTGACAGCTTCCTTCTCGGTTCGTTCTGTGGTATAGGTGAGGTATTCAAAAAGAGATACTTCCACTCCATACACTTCACCTTTGCTTCCTCTTTTAATATATACCTCCTTGAACCTACCGCGTCCATCCTTATTATCCATGGCGTTGATAGAGAAAATCTTGCGTTTTTCCACGTCATTCAAGGATAGCAGTTTGGCGATTTGATCGTAATTGTCTTTAAACTTGGTTTGATCCAATAGGGCGATCGTATCGGAATTATTGATGATACTGTCTTTTACTATGGGATTATTGACAATGTCATCCAATTCCTGGGTGACTACGGTGGCAAAGCCATTAAACTTCCTGATCGTTTTATACAGGTATAATATATAACCTGCCATCATAGGGGATGCCAGGGCTTTCCATGCTTCTTCGATGATCAGCGCTTTCCGGTTTCTTTTCAGCCGCATCTTTTGCAAAAACACATCCATGATGATCATGGTGGTGATCGGAAAAAGGATCTTATGCTCCTTGATGGCATCGATCTCGAAAACAATGAATCTTTCATCAAACAAGTCAGCATCCATTTCATTGTTCAATATCTGATCATATTCACCGCCTTTGAAGAACTTCTTTAGGATAAACCGGTAGGACTGCAAGTCAAAAGGGATGTGTTCTTTTTTCATCAATGCCTCAATTTGACTGCATGAGAACACATAAAATGTATTGAACGAAAGACCTGTATTATCTGAACTACCCGAGAAGTAATCTGAATAATACGCCTGTATGACATTGGATATAACGCTATCTTCTATTTGGCTTAATCTTCCATCAACACCCTTCCAGGTTACACCAATGATCGATTTAAGGAATTCCTTTTTCTCTTCATTGAATTCTTTTTCAGAAAATCTGAAAGGATTCATGGCAATCGGTGCTTCATCGGAATAGGTGATATACCGCCCATTATAATAGTTGCACAATCCAGAATAGCTGTGCCCGGTATCAATCAACACAATATCCATATCTTGCCGGTAATATTGCCTGACAATGTGATTCATGAAAAAGGACTTCCCTGATCCCGTTGGGCCAAGTACGAACATATTCCGATTATTGATTCGATTATCCAGCATCGGTTTGAACTGGGTATCAATAGCAATGGGCACTCCCTTTCGATCCGATAGAAAAAGTTGAAAACCTGAAGGTTCATTTTTTGCTAAGCGCTCTTTGAAAAGAAAGCAGATGGCTGCATCGGCTGTGGTTAAGAACTTGTCATAGACTTGAAGTTCACCGGCATTGCCAGGCAAACTGGACCGATACAATTCCAATTGGTTGTAGGCATTCTTGGATGGGGTAATGCCCAGGTTAAAAAGCGCACTTTCGATATAATTGGTTGCTTGGTTGAAGTGCGCTTTTTTCGCCTGGATCAATATATTAAAATGACCATATACCAGCAATTGATTGTTTTTAGCAATGTCATTTAATATGTCGTCGATATCTCTTACTGCTACCTTATTTGCAGGATCAGGAATCGCTTCATGTCGTCTCCGCTTTGCCTGGAGTTTGGTGAGTTCTGTATTTTGTGGTGGAATTAAAATGATCTGATTATAGACAATGGTTTCAAAGTCGGGAACATCATGTAAAAAGCCCATGAAATCCACCGGATATGGATATCCAAAGTCTTTCAGCTCAATATATGGTTTTACTGCATTGGGCAGATTGATCTCATCTACATCCACCATGGAAATGCTTTTTACTTTGGTATCACCAATGGAGATGCTTTCGTCACTACTTTTTATATTATCCAGGTAATAATGATTGTCCCTGAAATTGAAGGCGATCATCCGCTTTACATATTGCTTAATCGCTTTTTCATACAATATGATGGGGTTGGTTCCCGCGCTTGTTAACAGCGCAAGGACCTTTTCGACTTTACCGTTAAAATCTTCATACTGCTTTTCATCAAAATTGAAAAACATGGATTTGCGGACATTTTTGGTGATGACCAGGTAGGTGGTGATTTCTATGTATTTCCTTCCGTTAAAATGCTTGAAGTAACTATTTGACAGGAAGTCTTTATTGGTTTCTCCGTGATATTTCGATTTTGTAAATATGTCTTGTTTTTGAAGTGTATAATCCGAACCCAGTACTTTTAGAATGTTCTCGAATAACTGATGACAAGCCTGATAAGCATTGTAATCCGCGCAGTATTGCTCTACCGGATTCTGGCATTTGATGACTACTGAATAATCTCCGCAGTCATTGTATATGACGCCATACTTTTCTGTATCAATGCCAATATATGGCATGTCGAAGGTTTTAATTTTAGTCATGTTTTTGGTAGTTGGTTTGGTGAATAAATATTCCAGGGAATCGGACTTTGGAATGGAGACCTTTCTTTTGTTGCAATGCTGTCAGGGACAGTCCTCCTCCTGATAATATTGCCAGTGCCGAAATCCCGGCAACCAGGTTGACCAGTGAGGTCAAAACCATGCAAAGGAGTAAACCCGTTATAATAGAGCCAATACCCCAATAGATAAATTGACCTTTGAACATTTTAAATACAAGGGGTTTTTGAAGCCCCTTGTACACATTGTATGCCGCTTTCATCTTCAGATGGCTATACTCCAAAGAATGCTTTGATCACGATACCAACTGTGACCAGAAAGAGGCACGAACCGAACCAACCCATAATGGATTTTTGCACATCCTGATCCCCTGAATTCCATTTGATAAATACACGCACCCCACCGATCAATCCGACTACAGCTCCAACGATAAGTATAAAGTTGGCAACAGGGTCAACATAGGTGGAGATTTCTGAGGATGCTGCATCAATACCCAATGCCCCCTGGGCAAATAAGGATTGTGCGTAAGTCAATGCGAGTAGTGTGGTTAATAGTTGTTTTTTCATGGTTATAAATGGTTTTTATTGGTTATAAATTTTTTTACTGAATTGATGAGCGGTCTTTAGAAAATCGTTCACCGGAATACCCTGACGTTCTATGGGCGCATTGAATGCGATTGTATTTTCAATTTGTTTCTTTTTGGTTTTTACTGGAGTAGCTTGCCCATCAATCTCCTCATTATCCTTATTTGCATACAGAAAATCTGAACTACGGATGGTTTTGGTTTCTTCAATTCCCAGGTCTTTTAGCTGATACTTGACAAAGGCTTCCTTTGGAGTTACTTGCCTCTTTGCAAGCATGAAATCAACCAGAAGATTAACTCCATAATATGAGGCGTAAGTGATGCCGTTCCATTTGATGAAAGTGATCCAATCCATGCCGGCAAGTAGGTGGATTTAGCCATGCTGCGCAATGGGGATATTGCTGTATTTTTATGGGGGTTTTGCTGTATTTTCTTTCAAAATCACTTTTAAAGGCACTTAATATGCAATTTAAAATTAGGGAAACTGAATTTAAACATTAATAGCAGTAAGAACGTAAATTTAAATTTTTAACAAAATTCTAACAAATGGGTACTTGTATTTTACCTTCGATCGAAATTTGATTAGACCCGTGATTAAAGATTATGACAAAAGATTTAAAAAGACTGATGAGCAAAGGTTAGCTTTTGCAATGGAAAAGCACAAAGCACTATTCTTAAAATTTATCCGACAAGTCGAAATACCTTTTGACGATAACCAAGTTGAAAGAGACCTTAGGATGATCAAGGTCAAACAAAAGTTATCCGGTTGTTTTATGTCAACAAAACATGCAACTTATTTTTACTCGGATAAGAAGATATATCTCCACAGTAAAGAAAAATACTAAAACAGTGTTGCTTGAAATCAAAAATGCATTAGCTGGAAAACCTTCGATTCCTCGTCTGGCTGAATAGTTATTAAATATTCGATTCATTCAAAACGGCATTTAGTTTTTTATCATCTTCATGAAAATCCTTAGGTGGTGCATTTCCTCCTCGGACCGGTCCAATTTCATTTACCTGATTTCCAAGCGCGGGATTTGGTTCAAATTTAATTCTTGCTCCCAAATGGACGCGTACTTCTGAACTGCTATTACCTCCAAGAACTTACCTATTTTGGACCAGGGCAACTTTTACACCAAGCCGGGCTGCTGAAATTGCCGACATGTTCCATCCCTCCTCCAATTATTACAAAATCAAACACATTTTCTTCGTGCACTTTTTTAATACCTAACAAATCCTCTCTTAGAGCTTCCATACCTTGAAGACTATTTGATGGAGTATTAGATTTATCCATCATTAAGTAAATGGCATCGCATCTTCCACTGAATCCTGTAAGATCGTGAAAAGATATCTCGATTTTTAGTTTCGTTACTTCTAGAATCCCTCTGTCTATCCTGGTCCAGTCTTTGTCATTTATTCCAAAATTCCTTCCAATAAGTTTTCCGTCAAACAATACCTATATAGTGTCTCTTTTAAATCATGTAACTAAAAGATTATCAATAAATTAAGGTCAATTTTTTATGTGAATCTTTTCGCTATTTATTAGGTTTTTTCAGTTAAAATGCAGATATTCAGGCTATTAACGGTCAGAGATTCGC
>JAJRQT010000042.1 GCA_024280115.1 Bacteroidota bacterium
CTTATCGCATAGAATTAAAAGGTGAAAGTTTAAGAAAAAAACGGTAATATTGTCAGACCATCGAGTTCTTTGAACCTTGATCCACCAAGGGGGTCAACATCACCGGAAGAGGGGTCAGTATCACCGGAATATCCACCTACTGTAGGTATGCCTAACTTTCGCTTGGTGCCATCCGATTTGGATATTTCATGCGCCCGTATTGGTGGGGGCATGTAACTCCCGGAGGTCATTCGGTTCCACAACTTGTACAGATTGTCATTCAGCCGAATTTCAAAATCCAGCATACTTTGACCATCTACTCCCGCTGCTTTACCTCCTCGTTTCACCTGGCGATAAGCCTCGGCTACCCGATAATAGTCTATCGGTTGTGATTTTGTCTCAATGTTCATAATCCTTCCCTACTTTTTTTTTCAGGTTGTTATAATTTGATCCAATTGCATAAGCCAGCTCCTTGGCTCCGCTATGTTTCCATAGTTTCTCAGCTACTACGCGCTGGTCCGCCCCTAATTGCATCCCGTTTTCTGATCCTGTCTGTGAGACCTCGACCTTTATCCTTGTGGTGGTCGCTCGTTGCTGAAAATCAGTTCGTTCATCTACACAGAACAATCAGGTTCTCCTGTTCCATAAATAAGCCCAAGTAAGATTCATGCCCTCTCTATGCCGGCCACCCTGCAACCAAAAACAGGCATCCGTTACAGTCTTCCCACCAGATAAATCATACCAATGGTTTTGGTGACGTCTGTGGATTTTTCAACACTTCATTCAAGGGTTCAATCATTCATCTCTCTTACTCTTATCTCCTCCTACCTCGTGGGCAGGAATTAACCTCATCGCTCACTACCGCTTGGCAGCATGAGGTGATTTGGTGACGCTCCCTGATGAGCCTCACCGAAGGGCCATCCTGTTTCCAGAACTCCTTCATCTTAAATACAGCGCCCATCAGTATTGCTAACTGATGGTTCAGGACACACGATTGCAAATCCGAAAGAGCTGGAGCATTCAATCAATTTTACGCTCATTCATTGAAAAACCAATCCAGGTATTCGATGTGTACAGCAGTTGTAGGGACACAGTTCGAGCAGGACAACTGAGATTTACACTCATGTCGCTTCCACAACTTTTCATTCAATTAAAAATCCATTAGATTAGCAATCTTACAGTATAGGTAAGGCAATAGCACTTACTCAAATGTTGGGTGCAATGCTAATTTGACTGATGCGTATATTATTTTATATATCAATATTGTTTTTAACTGTTAGTTGTTCAAATCAACCAAAGACTGAAACAGAGCAAGAAACAACATACACTAAACAGTTTTTATCAAGTGTTGACTCCTCTTTTGATTTGAATGATAAATATGAAATGGTAGAGTTAGAAAAGCTCTCGAGTAAAAAGCTTAAACTTCTGCGTAATGAAATCTTTGCTAGATATGGTTATATATTCGAATCGCGAGATTTGACACAACACTTTTCTAAACAAGGCTGGTATTCACCCATAAATAATAATACTCTTGCTCTATCAAAACTGACTGCTACAGATAGCGCTAATATTCAACTTGTTAAAAAACGTGAGCATTATTTAGAGCAGCTTTATAAAGCAATAACTTATCAGGACTATATTGATCTCGTGCCCCAAATTAAGCTCCCTTTAGAGTTCAATTGTCGTTCATGGACTATACCCAATCTTGAATATGATAATGATACCATTGTTAAGTTTAAACCTGAAGGAGCCGCAATAATTGGAAAACTTTATGTTACTGATTCTGAGGTCGCTTTTATCTATGGCTATCCAGCTGACATATTTTATCCAATCATTAAATACTACACTATTGAAAATATAGAACTTGGAGAAATTCGTTTATTCAAACTATCAGAATGTATTAAGAATAGGGAATATAGTGTCAATACAACAGGTACGATTACAACTGATTTTACTGTTAATCTTGAAACAAAGACTATAAAATGTATGGACAAAGAAGGAACTAAAACATGCGATACAACAATGGTATCCAAGACACTATATTTGAGATAGCACTGCACCCAATGCATAAAAAAGCATGCCAGTAACATCAATAAATTATATATTTACATCCATACTCGCGGCAGTGCACTGCGGACAAACCCGTCCTACGGACGACTCTGTCACGCTTTTTGCACAAGGCCGTTACCTGCTATTATAAAAGACTGACTATATGGAAATAATGAAGGATGATGAATTTAAGGAAAAATTGCAAGAATACATTAGAAGAAACAATTTTTGGACAGAAAAAACAATAACCCAATTAGGCTATTCAATTAATTTGTTTGCAACCGTTGGAATCGCTTTGTTAGGATACATCATCGCAAATAGAGATAAATTTCCACATCTGAGTTTTTCATGTGAAGCTGAGTTTAATTGTACACTAACATTATTCATAATTGCTACTATTTTTATTATTGTGTCAATTGGATTTGGCTTTGTAGCTATCTTAAGTCGATTGTTTGATTTTAGAATTACACGACATCTTGCTCTTACACGAAAAAGATTTTTTATAAGAAATAAAAAGAAAGCATTAAAAGAGAACAGAGATGAAGGACTTATTGACAGTAAAATAATAGATATTTCTAACGAGCGATATTGTCCGATATTAAGGAAGCATATACTTGGTAAGACTGAATTTATAATAGAAAGTGATTTTAAAGAATCGAGAGTAATTATTAAGAAATTTGAAAAACTAAGAAAAGAATCAAAGATTTTAGGAAACTTGACATGGAAATATCACAGATATCAGATTGGTCTTTTTTTATTGGGAATTATAGCATACGGTTTGACAATTTTTCGATAAAAAATAACAGCAGGTAATCGAGTAGACGGATGACGGTCAAATGACCGCTAGTGCCCCTGCTTTGCCGGCAGGCAAGTCTCACTCAAGCTGTTCGGGATTTGCGATCTCGAACCCATTTATAAAAGGAATTGTATTCCGCCTTATGCCATTAAAATAATGTTTGTTTGTGGATTATACCTATCAATTTGCAAAGTAGAGATTTCGTTATTTTTGCTTTCGGATGACAAGTCCGAAAGAGCTGGAAAGACGAAAACCGGCTAAAGGGATATGTGAGCAGGCACATCAGAAACCATAATTAGCTGATATGATAGAGCTCCCAGCTCATCATTATGCCCTCCCAGTGGCTGGGAAGGGGTGCCGGTGCGCTGGGAGCCTCTTTTATCTCGCGGGAATCCTATACTTTCTCACTATAATCCAATACCTTCTCGCGGGAATCCAATGTTTTCTCGCGAGAATCCAATTCCGACTTCCTAAATAATTAAAAATAATCACTGTGGACAGGCTGTTCGGGATTTGCAATCCCGAACCCATTTGTAAAAGGAATTGTATTCCGGCTTATGCCAGTAAATTATTGTTTGTTTGTGGATTACACCTATCCATTTGCAAAGTAGAGATTTCATAATTTTTGCTTTCGGATTGCAAATCCGAAAGAGCTGGAGCATTCAATCAGTTTTACGCTCATTCATAGGAAAACCAATTCAAGTATTCGATGTGTACAGCAGTTGTGGAGACAAAGTTCAACCAGGACAACAGATATTTACATCCATGATGCTTCTAC
>JAJRQT010000043.1 GCA_024280115.1 Bacteroidota bacterium
GCGAATCTCTGACCGTTAATAGCCTGAATATCTGCATTTTAACTGAAAAAACCTAATAAATAGCGAAAAGATTCACATAAAAAATTGACCTTAATTTATTGATAATCTTTTAGTTACATGATTTAAAAGAGACACTAAATATAATATAAACAAGATATTACGAAAATTAAATTTGAATAATTTACATACACATGAATGCGAAAATTAAACAATCAACCGAATAAAAAGATTTAACCCAACTTGGCTATACTATCTAAAATAATGGATTTTTTTTACCCTATTTTATCAAACAATAACCCTATACACCTCATAAAGTATGATTTGATATTGAAATTTCATTTGTAGTGATGTACGAACATTGTTCGAGTTGTATATTATTTTTTGCATTTTGCCGAATAACAAAATAAAGAATTGAAAAACGCAATTTTAACCAAAGAAAATATGAAGTGTGCCGCTCAAAGTAGTATGACGATGATAATCAGGAAGTTAATTTATAAAATAGCCAAGTTGGGCTAAGGTGGTTATTGACTTTGCGTTAGTGCTAGTTATTGAACAAATGCCTTGTTCTTTCAACAATCATCTTGAATTCTTCTTTGAATCCATAGGTATCCTTTAAATTTACATCATCTAGCCATAAAAGAATATTGTCAAAATTACTCGTTCCTTTATACTGTGAATCTGATACTAGCATTGAATAAGAAGCTAGGCATGAGGTGAAACGCATATAATTTGTAGATTTCTCAAAACTTTTTCCTTCATTAAATATATCCAATTTCATATTCTGACTGACATCAGAATCAGGAAGTTTATATTTAAAATCTATAGAAAAGGTAGGGGAAGTTCTTAAGCTCGGATTGCTGTTTGGTATGATTTCATATAAAGCAGTAATATTTTGATTTGAGCCAATTTCGCCTGCGTCTTTATTGTCATCTTCAAAATCTTCTTCATCAAGAACTCTGTTTTCATATCCAATCAACCTGTAAGCTTTTACGTTTGCCTGGCTAAATTTTACTTGAACTTTCACATCTTTGGCAACCGTATAAAACTTGTTCTTTTCGTAAATAAAAACTTTTTTTAATTGTTCGATATTGTCGATGTACTCATAGGTTCCATTTCCATTGTTGGCAATTTGTTCCAGGGCTGCATCATTCAGGTTACCTCTTCCTACTCCAAGAACTGTTAAAAATATACCTAAATCGCGCTTCTCTTCAATTAATTTAACCAATTCATCTTTATCTGAAACACCCACGTTGAAATCTCCATCTGTTCCAAGTATTACTCTGTTATTCCCTTTCTGAATTAGATTTTTTTGGGCAATTTCATAGGCTGTTATTATTCCGTCTGCTCCTGCAGTACTTCCACCCGCGCCAAGCTTATTTATTGCATCCTTAATTTTTTGTTTTTCACTTCCCAAAGTAGATTCCAAAAGTAATCCGGCAGAACCTGCGTAAGTTACGATGGCAACCCTGTCATTTTCTGTCAGTTCATCCACCAGGTATATAAATCCATTTTTTAGCAGATCAAGCTTGTCTTCACTAGCCATTGAACCCGATACATCAATTAAGAAAACAAAATTTGAAGATGATAATTCCAGATCCGGAATGGGTTTCCCTTTTAAGCCAATCCTGATCAAATTGTTTGCGTCGTTCCAGGGGCATCTACTCACTTCGCCATTCAAAGATATGGGGTGTCGAGTCTGTGCGAAATCATAGTCCAATTCAAAATAGTTGATAAGTTCTTCAGTCCTTATTGCACCTTTTGGAGGTATCTGATTATCCTGCAAAATAAATCTTCTAACATTGGAATATGATGCTCCGTCAGCATCAATTGAAAATGTTGAAACCGGATTTTCTGACACGAGAATAAAAGGATTTTCTTCGTACTCTGCGTATTGGTCACCTTTTAATTCTACTCCGGAATTACCGCGGTACCCAGAAAAATCCAAAAAATTTGAAAAACCCTGAGGGGAATTGTCTGAATCCTCAGAATAATAAGAACATGAGGACATAATAAAGATCGATAGGAGAATTAGTTTGCCTGTAGATTTCATAGTGGACTGGTGTTTTAAAAATTCAAAACAGAAAAATGCTGTTGTTTAAAAACAAGACACTACGAATATGTGAAAGGTTTAAAATTGTAAATATTACTTACTACTGTAAAGTTAAAACTGTTGTATCCGATTCCAGTATCGGTACGAAATAATTGCCTGTATCAATTATAGCATTCGGGAATAAGTTTTGTATTGATTCGAATGTCGTTCTGTCCATGCCGGTTTGATATAGATAAAGAGATTCCAGCTTTTGAAGATTTGCTATTTTATCCAGCCCGGAAACAGTGACATTCGTCCCGACTAAATTTAAATATATGAGCTCTTTTAATGGTTGAAAAGATGCCAGATTTTCGTCACTTAGATTGGTGTTTTTTACGCTGAGTTTTCTAAGCGCAGCTAATTCGCCTATTTTTTCCCATGCATCATCATCCGGATCCTGATAGTCTAGGTTGAGCCAAATCAATTGTGATTTTACCTTATTTAAATTCTCCATGGCTTCTGAACTGTTTTCTGGCAAAGTATTTATAAAACTTGCAGAGAGATAATTGGAGTTTTTTCCAACAGAGGTTACAATCACTCCGAGGGATCTAAGTTTTTCCAATATATTATCATCAGTGGGTTTTACTTCCTTTTCCGGGATTGAGCTATCTGCGAATTTAACATCTTCTTTTGATAGAATTTCGTGAAGGGAATCCGGGAGATTTAATGATTCAAGGCTGTTTTCAAAATCGACTCCAGCTTCGATCCACCAGGTAAGATAACTGATTTCCAGCGATGTAAGTTGCTTTTTCTCCTTTGGCGGCATGTGGTCTTCATCGTCAATAGGTAAAAGTAACTTTTCAATCAGCAGACTATTTGAAGCATTGTCAGAAATGATCTCTCCATTCTCACCACCTTTCAGTATTGCTTCCCTGGTGTCTAATCTCAACGCTCCTTTTTGTTTATTTTTTCCATGACAGGTATAACATCTTCTTTCAAAGATTATTGATGTTGCTTCAAAAGCAGTTGAATTCATGGAAATACTCTTTTTCTCATACGCCCCGGATGAAAACCATTGATTGGGAGGCGGAGGTATTAAAAAATCAGACCCATGTGTTAAGGACCCTCCTAAATGACCCGTGAAGATCAGGCTGACAAGGACAACACCAAGTACTATCCTGTAATTCCTGACAGAGGCGTTCAATAAATACTTGATTTTGAAATAGATGAGCCAGTTAAGAATGGTCAATGAAATTCCAAGCCATTGGTGTCTTGACACAATTTCCAGGTTATAATCACCTGAGATTGACAATAAATATCCTGATATAGATGAGGCCGTGGCAGAAATTGCACTGACAAGAATTATCAACTTAACAATCTGAAAGGATTCCAATTGTTTTTGCCTTGAAATAAATAATCCTAGTATTAAAAAAACGGATAAAAATCCAATGGGAAGATGGACGACTAAAGGGTGAAATCTACCAAAATATTCTAATAGGTTCATAAAAAATATGGGGCTGAATAGATACTCATCAATTTTATTATTTTTCAATAATTATAGTGAAAAAAAACCAGAAATGTATTTAGTTTTTGATCGATAGTCACAATAATGAATCAACTCTAATATGCATGAATTTTCAATGCTAATGTAATCTACATTTATTTTTGAGCAAGATAATTTATGGTTTTTCATTTCTTTTCCATTCGATGAAAAGAAACGAAACAAAGAAAAATCTATTCAAAACAATGCTTCCGCGCTCGTTGCCTACACACCCCCGCTGTTTTGATGGGCCAACGCTCATAGTAGAAGGAAAATTTTGATCCAGTTTCATTATTGAAATTTTAGGAAGAGATCTTCTTTTTTTATCTTCTTGTTTGAAAATATTAGCACCCCGTCTATAGCTCAGTTATGTTTAAAAAAGCTGATCATTGTCTTCCAGCCAATTCACGGACTCTTTAATTGCTGCCAATGAATTGTACTTTGGAGAATAGTTTAAATACTTACGGGCTTTTTCTATGCTGCAATTTGGACTGTGTGCTATATGGTCCCAGGTTGCATTGGCATCTTCTTTACTTACAGTCAATTTCCATTCTTCCCATGGTAAAAAACGAAGTTTCGCTTCCTGTATAAACCAAGCGGCTACAGCCTCTGCATAACCTCTTAATGTGATAGCCTGCGCGGATACAACATGAAAATTATCACCAACCGCATTGCTCCAATCAATGATTGCTCTCATAAATGATTGGGCTACATCATCCGCATGAACATGATGAAGGGTTTCCATACCAAAATTTGGTAAAAGCAGCTCCTCATTGTTTGCCAATTTTCTGAATACCTCCACATTAAAATTTCCTGCCGGGTTTACAGGCGCCCACCCTGGTCCGACGATATGTCCGGGGTGTAAAATGGTGGCCGGAAATCCTTTCTTTTTCGCCAGGGTAAGCAGATATTCCTCAATTTTAGCTTTATTTATTCCGTATTCACCGAAAGGATGACGGCCCTGATTTTCAACGGTTGGAACCTGGGTGCTATGGCCGTGCACCCAAATAGTACCACAATGTATAAATTGTGCTATTTCTCTGTAAAGCGCCTCGACAATTTGCTGTGCACTTTCAAGAGTAAAACAGATCATGTCTATAACCACATCCGGTTCAAGATCACGGATTTGCTTACCGAAATTGTTTTTTTTCTCCGCCTTTATTCGATCAATTGAAATTTGACTGACTGACCGCCATGCGTCATTCGAGTGGTAAGGAGTTCTTTGCTGCCTGCTTACGGAAATCACTTCATGACCGGCTTTCACTAATTTTGGTACCAGATAAGTGCCAACATGTCCGGTACCTCCTATAATTACAATTCTCATATCAATATTTTTAATTTCAGTTTACGACTTCATCTGGATATGGAACGCTATTTCCATCTTCATTATAAATTGGCATCCCTACCTCAGTCTCTCTTAAAAAATCAGACAAAATAACAGCCAACTCATCCGCTTTATCTTTTTCTTTCTCTACCAGATTTTCACTTTCTGAAATATCCTCCTTGAGGTTAAACAATTCCAACTTTTGATCAATGTGATGGTAGATTAATTTCCAGTCACCCTTTCTCACAGCGCTGTACGGAGGCTGATCGTAGGTATGTGGGAAATGCCAGAATATAGAACGCTCCTTTCCCGAAACCTCATGCCCTTTAATCAGAGGGGCAAAGCTCACTCCGTCAATGTGTTGACTAACTTTTGTTTTATAACCTATGCCTGCGATTTCCAGGAATGTCGGAAAAATATCTTCAATGATGATATAATCTTTCGAATTTACACCATGCCTAACTTCGCCCAGCCATTTCACAATCAGCGGCACGCGCACCCCTCCCTCGTATGGTGTGAGCTTATGCCCACGCAGCGGCCTGTTTCTCTGCGCCTGCTTTGGCTGACCATTGTCTGACATGAAAACGATAAGGGTATTTTTTCCGATGCCGTGTTTTTCTACATTGTTCATAATATCTCCCAGCGATTTATCCATTCCTTCGATCATGGAGGCATAGGCGGCATTAAATTCGTTGAGCCCGGCATCGATGTATTTTTGATAATATCGATCATCTTTTTCCCACGGGGCATGGATGGCATAGTGCGACATATAAAGATAAAATGGAACCTTGTCCCGGACCGCTTTATCGATTTCCTTGTTTGCCTCAATTGTGAGCGCTTCTGTCAGATAAATATCCTGCCCATGGTAACTTTCAAGTCCCGGGATATCCCAGATTTTGTCTCCATTTCTCCATTTGGCGCTGAAGTTGTTTTTTCCATAATAACTCCCCGGCCCTCCGGCGGCATGTCCTCCGATATTCACATCAAAACCAAGGTTAAGAGGATCTTCTCCAGGGGTTCCCTCAGCTCCAAAATGTGCTTTTCCAACATGAATGGTCCTATAACCGACTTCTTTCAATAATTGAGGGAGTGTCGTTGCGGTAACTGTTCGTTCAATGCCTTCATCAAGGTTCAACCCATTCATATTCCATTCAGGCGGTGAAATTTTTTTATGCTTGGGATCCGGGGATTTATTTTTTCTCAGAGTCCAGTTCGTCACCTGGTGCCGTGCGGCATTCATCCCCGTCATCAGGCTGATCCTGGATGGCGAGCATACGGCACAGGCATATGCTTGTGTAAACTTCATACCATCGGCGGCCATCAATTCCATATTTGGCGTCTGGTATGTCTCGTTGAGATTGGTTTTTTCTTTATAAAAAGGAACCGAAGTATCCTGCCAACCCATATCGTCGATAAAAAAGAAGATGATATTTGGTTTTGAATCCTCCTGGCTAAAACCATTTATCGACATCAAGGTGAATACGGAAAAAATAAGGGCTGCCCTATAACTTAATAACTTCATTTCAATTCTGCTTTATAATCCTCGCAACCCAGCCTCCTCCGGGTGCAAGGTCAATTTTGAATTCACCCTTATTTGTGACCGCTTTTGTTTTTAAGCGATAGTCGGTTGCCCGTGTATCAGCGTTGATTCCATCTTCAATATATTCCATGTGATAGTCACCACCGTCCAGAAAATCAAGTGAAATACTGATTGGTCTGGCATCCCAGTTTGTAATGGCCCCAATATACCAGTTGTCGCCGCTCTTTCGTGCGACCGCCGTGTATTCGCCAATTTTCGCATGAAGCACCTTTAGGTCATCCCATTCTACCGGAACTTTAGAAATAAATTCTGTACACTCCCGCTCGCGGTAATAATCGGAAGGCGAATCGGGTAACATTTGCATTGGGCTTTCCAGGACAACAAAAAGCGCCATCGCATGCGCCCTGGTTCCCTGCCCCATTGGAAAATCGCCAACCGGGCGGAAATTATTTTTCTGTGAATTACGTGTTGTAAATGGGATATAATCCATCGGTCCGGCTACCATACGGATGTAAGGCAAAAAGTTATGATGCTCCGGGGTATCATGCGCCGTCCAGCCATTATATTCAAATTCGATCAATGCTTCTCTGGTTAGTACGTTTGGGTACATACGCCGCAATCCTGCAGGTTTGTAGGCGCCATGAAAGTCGAGCACCATTTTTCTTTTGGCAGCTTCTTTTGCCACATCATGATAAAACTGAACCATTTTTTGGTCATCGCGGTTCATAAAGTCAAACTTAATCCCACTGATTCCCCATTCCGAAAATTGCTCCCATGCTTCCTTTTTCTGTTTTTCAAAAGTATTCCAGATTGCCCAAAGCATTATTTTCACATTCTTTTCCTTTGCATATGACATAACCTCTTCCATGTCAAGGTCCGGATTTATAGCAAAAAGATCATCTTGCTCACACCACCCATCGTCAAACAGGAAATATTCAAAACCAAATTCCGAAGCAAAATCAATAAAGTACTTGGCTGTCGCAGTGTTTACTCCTGATTTGAAATCGACGCCATAAATATTCCGCCTTCCCCACCAGTCAAAGGTAATTATGCCCGGCTCGATCCACGATGGATCTTCAATTTTCGGCTGATTCGCCAATTGGTAAACCAAGGTGTTGGATATCAGCCCGGCATCATCCGGGGAAATAGCAAAAATCCTCCAAGGGAAATCTCGGTTGCCAATCGTTTTTGCAATATAGTCTGCATGCTTTTTTACTTGTCCCTGCCCATATGCGCTACCTTCAAAGTTAAAAGTGAGCGGATATCCGGCATGCGCCGATATTAAGGAAGCATTACCTGTTCCTTTAAGCCAAAGCCCGGGGAAATCTTCGAGGCCCGATTCAGTAATCAAAACATTTACCCCATTGGGATTTTTAACCAAAGCCGGAAGTCCACAATAACCATCTGTAGTCACATCTTTAATTGCCTTATGCTCATACGGTGTTTCATAAGATGAATTAAAGGTCTTGGATTTTTGAAAGTACATAGAATCCAGGTCTTCAAATAGAATATCCAGACGCTCATTTTCCACGACAACAGAATCGCCAAAGGTAGTCTGGAACCGGTAGGCGACACCATCGTCATATGCCCGGACTACAAAAGAAAAACCGCCTTTAAAATCAACATCCAATTCATTGAATTGCTCATTAATTTCCTTGAATTTCTCTTTGATCACCGGAAATAATTCCCGGCTGACGGAATTTGCCTTCACCTTTTTTACTTTTTTAGTTTCAGAGGCAAATGATTTTTCTTTCATGTTGAGAGAAATATTGTCAATAATAAAAAGTTGTTTCGAAAGATATCTTACCATTAACTTAAGATTGGAATCAATACTTATTGTCACCTCTGTTTTTTTATCTGGAGATGTAAGCATGTACTCTTTTCCAAAAGAATAATTCATACATAGTACGATAATGAATGCAGCAAAAAGTTGTTTCATGATTATTTATTTAGCTTGAATATTTCATTGTTTCCAATTTACTTTAACCTGATGATTCCCTCCTTCCATTCCCTCAATTACTATATAATAACTTTCCCTGATTTTTTCAATGTTGGAGGAGACTGATTTGCCATTCGAAGTTGCGCTTGCAGAATCAATGCCTTTAGGTAGTAATATGTGGCAATCAACGATAGAAGATTTACTATGGATGTCAACAATAATCTCGTTATCTTTTTTTATGTAATCATATGATATCGATTTACCTGACGGGCCGTAAACTACGTTTACTTTAAGATTGCGACGATCAGTATAGCTCCAGCGTGGTGAAAGCGTAACATGATCGAAACCGGTCCCGTCATCCACAACACCCGCCAGACCTTCGATTAAAGCGCTGGCAACTGCCGCCTGTCCCCAGATATCCGGAACACCACGGCCTTTCGTACCATCGGGCAGAAACACACAAGGGAGATCACCATTATTATTTTCGGTGATTTCAATCAGCCGATTAATAATATCAATTCCATAATCTTCAAAACCATGCTGCAGGGCCGCCTTTGCTAGTTCACCGGCCACAACAGTAATTACACCGCCGTTCATATAATCCCCCGCTATGTGGGTGCCAAAATACGGTTCAGCCGGTGGATAGACTCCAAACCATTCCGCAAACGACTCACCCCTGGTCTCCTCGATAAGATTATAATAAGTTTGGATAATGGACTCTGCCATTTCTTCAGTAGGCAGACCCCTGTTGATGTCGTACGTGTTAGAAAGGCCAAGGGTGTTCTCCTGATCCATGGTATTATAGGCCGGAGGCTCATCCTCAATAGCAAAGTGTTTGTAAAACTTTCCATTCCAGCAAACCTCATTTGTACGTAATCTGATAATCTCTGCGTAGTGGTTCCACACCTTTGAATCTGTTTCATTCCCTAAGGCTGTGTGTAATAAGGCCAGTTGACGACAAGCAGCATACAAACCGCTATTGTCTCCGTGCATGATACCTTTAGGTGTATCTTCGTTTACATTGAAGAGCACATCCTGGAGATCGTACCCTTTCTGGGCTAATTCATCCTTAGGTACCGGTATCTGCTGAAAATCCCAGGTATCAAGTGTGTAAGCACGCTTTATTAACTGGTATTTTTTTGACCAACGGACTGGATCTGTCATGCTATACATGAGGCCCTTCTCGAGTGCCGGCAGCCATTTTTTCACAAAGGTCGTATCCCCTGTGGACTGCCACACGTAGTAAACACCCTCAACTACCAGGTATTCAACATCTGCGGTAACAGGCATTCGGTGCAGTTGAACTCCCTCCTCCGGAAGAATTTCCCAGTATTTTTTATCAAATACATTCATACGCGAGTTCTGGTGCCATTCAACCGGCATATTATAATCATAGAACATGCCACTGGGAGTTTAAAACTCAATAAAACTCGATACATCTTTTTCCCAATACTTTAAGGCCTTTAAAACATGGACATGATCGCGCATCCAAAAGACAAATACCTGCCGTTCCTTTCCTCCCAGCATTGTTTTCTTGTACAGGTGGCTTTTAATCATCATGCCATGCAGGGTATCCAAAAAATCACCATATTTTCCTGCTCCCTGGAACGATGTGCTTGTTTGCGCTTGAATGGATGAAGAGGAATAGAAAATAAGCAAGGCGGTAACTACCGAATAAATAATTTTCCTTTTCATGTATTTCTTTTTAATCACTCACAAAGTTTTCAAAAGGAAACTTTGAATATTCCAGGGTATCAAGATAATGACTTATTTTTACCTTTCAATACTCAGTCGCATCATATTGTTCAGTGTTTGAGTATTTATAATCAACTACCTTCACTTGGCTAACAATGTCTCAAATTTTACTTTTAAAAAAAATAACAGACCTGCAATAAAATGAAAAATGTATTATGGATAATACTATTGTTTCTTGGTTGTTCAGGAAATAAAAATGAAGGGCAAAAAGTAATTGTTCCATCTGCCGAAAAGATTCGTCAAATGGCACAAGATGAATCTTTGGTTCCAGTCCGTCCCGGGATTCCGGGTAAAACTCCGTTCTGGAATACTTATGCCAAAAGATTTATTTATGCTCCATCATTTGATTTTAAAGAATTTGAAGGTGCCCGCGAATACAAATTCATAGCCGGTGTAGATAATTCTGATCAAACTTATTCATTTATTGCAGACAAACCATGGCAAGATATTTCAAGTATCTGGGCGAATATTCCAATAGGAACAATTAATCTAAAAGTTGAAGCTATTCGGAAAGGAAAAGTAATTGGGATAGCCGGTGAAAAGACTTTTTATAAAGCCTCACCTTTCAAAGGCCCCTATCAAAAGGTAGATCAAACATATCAGGAAAGCGTATCACAACTTATGGAATATTTGTTCAATGCTCCATATATTAAATACTGGCTCTCTAATGAAAAACCAGACATGGATTATGGACTGTATTCCTATCCTTCAAAAATGTTTTCCGCTGTAATTCATGGAATGCTTATGTATTCCGACATGACTAAAGACGACAGCCAAAAAAATGAGAGCATACAAATAGCCTGCAACACTGCGGATTATCTGATCGAAATATCTCAACCTGGAGGAAGCCCCCTGGAATATTTTCCGCCCACCTATACCGGTCCAATTTATGCTGATATGGAAAAAGTTTACAGAGGTGAATCACTTGCTGACAGGATGATGTTAATATATCCGGCTTTAGCGGCAGGAGCCTATCTGGATCTTTTTGATAAAACGCAAAACCAAAAATATTTTGATGCTGCAATTAGAATTGCAGAGACCTATAGGAGAATTCAATTTGAGAATGGTTCCTAGTATTTGCTTTCCTATATAAATAATGGACTTCCTGTGGCCGACAATTATGTGATTCCAATAGGAATAATAAATTTAATGGACAGAATAAAAGAAGACTATAACATTTCAGGATTTGAATCATGTAGTGAAAGCGCTTTGCGGTTTATAGAAGATAACATAGTTGGGGGATTTAACTGGGAAGGACAATTCGAAGACCAGAAGCCTAGTGAAATGTATAAAAATTTATCTAAGGGTCAGGCTTGTAGCTACGCACTATACCTGATGCGTAAAAGTAATGATCAGAAGATTATAGAACAGGCAGTAGAACTTGTAAGATTTGCTGAAGATCAATTTGTGATCTGGGAAAGACCAATTCCTACCGATGTTTGGAATATAAAAAGTGATGCATGGTTGACGCCATGTGTTCTTGAACAATATAATTTTTATACGCCGGTAAATGCAAGTTCAGCTAATATGATTGAGGTATTTCGTACTGCACATGAAAAAACCGGGAATATGTTATTCCTCGTAAAGGCTATCGAACTTGCAAACAATATATTATACGTCCAAAATCAGGATAGTGGTCATTATCCAACCTACCTTGTAAATAACCTTCTCAATCAGGAAGGATGGATCAATTGTATGGTCTTTACGGCAAAAACGATTAAAAATTTGGATGAATATTTAAAAAATATAAAATACTATCCGGGTTAGATTGATCATCAATACAACACAAAACTGTATTCTGACTAGCCGTAAAAAAACTTCAAAGTTGCTCCTTGTTGTGACTTCATGGACAAACACCAATTAAAAACGACATTTCAGTCCTGAATAAATTTTAGTACATAACTCACCGTACTTTCACCTCCAAAAAAATGATAACCGGAAGGTGCGTACAAATATGCAGGTTTGTTGTCGATCATCAATACCTGCGGCCTTTCAAATTTTAAAATTTTGCCTCCATAATCCTTCCTGACGTTTTCCCATGCAAAAGGTGTGCTTTCCGATTCGGTTTCATTTACATCTTTTTTAATCTTTTTGTCGCAATTAGTAAATATCAGTAGGGATAGAATGATAAGCAGGAACTTTTTTATAATTGAAAAAAGATTTGGCCGGATCAGTTTACTAGTAATATTATCATATTAATAATCAAACTCCGCTACTACAGGATAGTGATCGGACAAATAATAGTTTTCTTCCCCATTGCATACTTTAGCACTTATGCAACCATTTGCCATTTCCGGAGAAGCCATGATGTAATCGATGCGCTGGGAACGGGATATTAGCTCTTCTTTAGTTTCATTGTTGACTTCACCTAAAACCTGTCCGGGAAAGGATCCACGCTCAGCCATGCCCCTGGTGAATTGCTGACAAACATCAATCAGAGGAAATGCCAGCTGGGATGACATTATTGCATAATCCAGGTTACCATTAAACAGATTTCCCTTAAGTGGTTTGTCTTTATTTGCCTCCCGGACCCTGGTTAGAAAAGCGCCATTTGGATCGTACAAATCAGCGTCGAATGGCGACTGACTATTGAAATCGCCCAGCACCACATATTTATCATTTTCTTTCCTGACTTTTTCCAGTTTTTCCAATATGATCGCGACCTCCGCTCTTCTTTTTACATAGCTGGAGGGACTAAAATGAATTACAAAAACATCTATACCATTAGTCCTGCAATGCAGCGCTCCATGATGCATACCCTCCATAATTTTTTCTACTACTTCTATAGGAAACTTTGATGTCAGCCCTACAGAATAACCTGTTGTTTTCAAGAGCACAGAATACTCATGACCCCATGTTCCCGCATCTTCTTTGAGTTTTTTGGAGGAGTATTGACAAAGCTCCTGAAGCGCAACAATGGATGGATTTTGGTCATTAATCCAATTATTCATTCGCGCCCTTCGGTCTTCATCTTTTCCCCAGTCGTACCCATTCCAGATGTTGTAGGTGATGAGTTTCAACTTGTTTTGTTGTGAATAGGTAGTGGAAGTTGTACATAAAAGGACTACGAGAATCAGGATATTTTTCATGTTGTAAAAGTAAATTGTTTTTGCGGTCTTAAATTATATGCATAAGCCTTATTGTTGAATTGATTTTACCAACCTTTCTGTCTCTGCCTTTGACCTGCTCACACAATCTTCAATGGAAAGCCCTGCGAAATAATTGCCGCTCAAGAAAAGGTTTTGATCCGTTAAAAGCTGATCTATTTCATCGATCAAGTCATAATGGCCAAGCCTTAAAGCAGGGACAATGTTTATTTTCTCCATGGATTCGACAATCTGATCATCATTGATGCCCAATACAGTACAAGCTTTTTTCATCTTTTGTGCTTTGTCGAGAATACCCGGTTTAAAATGGAATGTAAAACCGCGATATTCATCATCCGGAATTGTGTCTCTCGAAACAGCTGAAAAGAAATCATCATCAATCGGAACCAGACCTGCAAATGGTTTTAATCCCGAAGCCTCCTTTGGTACAATCACTCCGAAAGATTCAATACTTTGATGTTTGATGATTGAAATTTTTTCAGCTATACGCGGAGCGTAATCACTTATTAACAGAGGCACCTCAGGGAGAGAAGTACAAACCGCAATATTTCTGCCAACGAATTCTCCATTTTCTGTTTTAATTTGAAAACCGTCAGCGATTTTATTTATACCGGATATTTTAACTCCTTGTTTTATGGTGATATTATCGTTTTTGGCAATTGAAGAAATAATGGATTCCAGACCATTTTTCAGTGTGAAATGCTTTAGGATATCCTTTCTTCTTTCCCGCTTTTTAAATAGCGCATCGGCAGGAAATTCATCAGCATTTTGAGAGGGTACCGCGCTAAACAAAGCAGAAAATACTTTCTTAAAGTTCTTTTTCCCCAAAATACTCCCATAGTAAGATTCAACTGTTTCCCCTTCTTTTTTCTTTGAGAATATCTTTGGAATATTTGTCAATACCTGTAAAAAATTTATTTGAGAAGTAAATGATTTTATATCATTGTCAACAAGTAACCTGAAAGGCACCTTGGCTCTTGGCGTGATTTGATTGGCAATACCACAATCTTCCATGATCTTCAGGAGGTCCCTGTATGAATTGTAGCATGTATGTGCGCCGATTTCGATCCAATAGTTATTTCGGCTTGAATTAAATATTGAAGTTTGAAATGATCCCCCGATTCTTTCGGACTTTTCTATAACTAAGGTATTCAGATGGGCCTTTTCTGTGTAGTGGGCAAAACTCATCCCACTGATGCCGGCGCCTACAACAATTACGTCATATATTTCCATATTTTTCTATTTCATAAAATTCTTATGAGTTATCCGTGAAGGTAATGAATACTGGATTTAGTATCAACAGATTCAAATTTCAATTTGATTAAAAAGTAATTCTTCTTAAACCCATTTGAATCAATAAGAGCTATTAAAGAAGTTTATTATTTTTGAGCGATTTTTCAATTACAATTTTATGAAAACGAATAAATTAATAATTGCGCTGGTTATTTTTTTTAGTATAATTCATACCACCCTTTACGCCCAGAAGGACGATAAACTAACCATAGATCTGATTTATTCCGGGAAGCTCCAACAGGAATATTTTGATAATATCCAGTGGCTGAAACATACCGATGGATTTACAAAAACAAACAGCACACCAAAAGGCAATGAACTTCAACTATTCGAAATAAATAACAATGAATGGACGACATTGATAACTGCCGAAGAACTAATCCCCAATGGTCATAAAAAACCATTGAACATTGCAAGCTACTCTTGGTCTCTCGATGAGTCGAAATTTTTAATTTTCACTAATACGGAAAGGGTTTGGAGGCAAAATACACGGGGTGATTATTGGGTATTTGATATAAATACTAAATCACTAAAACAATTGGGCAGATCATTGCCAGAATCTACTTTGATGTTCGCTAAATTTTCGCCGGACAATTCCATGGTTGCTTATGTAAGTCAAAGCAATCTTTTTGTAGAGGATTTTAATTCAGGGAAAATCATACAACTTACCAACGATGGAACAAAAGATATCATCAATGGCACTTTTGACTGGGCCTATGAAGAGGAATTTGATTGCAGAGATGGATTTCGCTGGAGTGATGACGGAAAGAAGATAGCATTTTGGCAAATTGATGCCACGGATATCAAGGACTTTTTAATGATTAACAATACAGATTCCCTGTATCCCTTCACCATTCCGGTTCAATATCCGAAAGTTGGTCAGGACCCATCATCAGCCAAAATTGGGGTTATCGAAATTGATAGTAAAAATATTAGCTGGATGAATATTCCGGGAGATTCAAAGCAACACTATCTTCCAAGAATGCAATGGCTTCCCCATCAGGGCAAGTTGCTTATTCAGCAATTAAATAGAAAACAAAATCATTTGAAAATTTTCAATTGCAATACCTCTTCCGGAACGTCTGATCTTGTTTATGAAGAAAAGGATAAAACATGGATAGAAATATTTGGGGTAGATCTGACGATGGAAAGCAGCCAACATGACCTGGTTACCATTGATGAAGGAAAATATTTTTTAGTATTGACAGAAAAGGATGGATGGAGGCATGTTTACAGGGTCCCTGTAAATGGTGGAACAGAAAGACTAATGACTCCGGGAGCTTATGACATTGCCACCTACTATTTTGCGGATGAAAAGAAAAACTACCTGTATTTCAATGCATCACCCGACAACGCTACTCAAAGGTATTTATACAGAATATCGTTAAAAGATGATAGTAAGGCAGAAAGAATAACGCCGGACGATTTTCCGGGAATTAACAAATACAATATCTCACCTGATGGGAAATATGCAATTCACGAATATTCAAATGCAAATACGCCTTGGTCGCAAACTTTGATAAAACTGCCTAAACACCGGGAAGAAAAGGTATTCATTGACAACGCGATGTTTAAAAGCAAAATCGCAAGATATAATCTTCCCAAAGCTGAGTTCTTTAAAGTAACAACTCAGGATAGAGTTGAAATGGATGGCAGAATGATTAAGCCAAAAAACTTCGATCCATCAAAAAAATATCCGGTGCTATTCCATGTATATGGTGAGCCCTGGAGTCAGACAGCGACGGACTCCTGGGTTGGTCTGTGGAATTTATACCTGGCTCAGCAAGGTTATATAGTCATTACCATGGATAACCGTGGCACTCCAAGTATAAAAGGCAGGGAATGGCGTAAGAGTATTTATAGAAAGATCGGGGTTGTGAATTCAAGGGATCAGGCCATGGCTGCAAAAGAAGTGTTGAAATGGAAATTTATTGATTCCGAAAGAGTGACCGTTTGGGGCTGGAGTGGTGGCGGTAGCATGACACTCAACCTCCTATTCAGATATCCTAAAATTTATAAAACCGGTATGGCCATAGCAGCAGTGGCTAATCAGCTTTATTACGATAATATTTACCAGGAAAGATATATGGGTGTTCCCTGGGAAAACAAGAAAGATTTTGTCGAAGGATCACCAATCACCTATGCCAAAAACTTAGAGGGGAATCTTCTGCTGATCCATGGAACCGGAGACGACAATGTACACTATCAAAATGCTGAAGCGCTGATCAATGAGCTGGTGGCGAATAACAAGCAATTCGATTTGATGATCTACCCTAATAGGTCACACAGTATTTATGAAGGACGTGGTACAACTTTGCACCTATACAATTTACTGTACAGGTACTTATCTGATCATACACCTCCAGGTGGGAAATGATGGTTTAGTGATTATTGTAAAAATTAATCGAAATACAATTTCTAAAATTCATATTTAAAAAGATCGATGTCTTTTTTATAAATTTTGTAAATCAGTGCTTTCGATTTGGTGTTGTAATAATCTCGATAATGATTTTTTTCACTTTTATTCAGATGGGGGAGCTCAATATTTGGTATCCCAATAGTATTGCTAATGATGTTAAAATCGCTTTGTAAGTTTTCAACTTTTCCAATAAAATCTACCAATTTGTTATCATTTTTATCATAGAAAAAATATTTCTGTAAGGCTATGGTATTTCTTTTATCAAGCCATTTCAAATATTCGGTGAAATCCCGTAATTCTGAAATTTCCTTTCTTTGATGGTGATTTTTTTTCCTAAGTATATAATGATAAATGGAAGCCTGCCATGCCCATGGGTTTCTAACAAAGCCAAATTTAAAATAATTTTCAAAAATTTCTTTCGAGAAACGATTTTGAATATCGGCAGCTATTGCATGTCTTGGGTACGGGTTTTTTATTAAAAAAGGTATTTTTCGAGACAACAGTCTAACTGGCCTCCACATGTAAATTGACTTAATATTATACTTTGCAAGTACGGCTCTTATACTTGTCCCGGCAGTTTTGTAAAGATGAACGTATATAAATTTCTTTGAATGAGAGACTAACATAAATTCTTTTTTTATGAAAAAATCGATTGCAATGGATTCATCATCTAAAACACAAGAAATTGACTCATATATGTTCCGGGTATCCGGGAAAAATTAAATAAAAAATATAATTTCTTTTTATCATATCTAACCTATAGCGGATAGTATTGAATCACTATCTCCTTTGGGTAATTATCTTCGTTTTTCTATTTATCAAAAAAACTGATGCACAAGGAAAATCGTCTTATATTTTTAATACAAAGAGGATTTACCCGTACACCAGCGAATTAATTATCTGACGTATAATTTTAAGTATTCATTTTATTGAAAAGAGGCCCCAAAGTTTTGAATATTTGATTTAAAAAATGGCATTGGTTTAGTGCCTTTTTCATTGAGTGTTTTTGTCTTATTTTCATTTTTAGTAAAACCATTAAAGCTCCATTTTCCTTCAAATTTATTATTACTTATGTTGGAATTTGTTATTGGTGCATTTGTTATTGGAATTGATTTACTACTTTTATTACAAAATATATTATTGTTTATATATACATTTTTTAAGGTATTATTTCGCTGTTTTCGATGGTTTAATAATTGTGAAAGTCCGGAACTCCCGCTGACAAATATGGTACTTTCAGTCATTTCAAACCTTTCCATATTAGTACCACCTTGATACAATAGTAGCTGACCTTTTGTTTGAAAATCAAAAACGCAATTTTTAACCTTTATATTTCCCATTCGATAATCATCGGCCCTGGCAAAATTTGCTATGATAAATGTCGAATTTTTCACGTAATCTCTTTCAATAACCGCATCAACTCCCTGTAACTCATAAACGTTTGATGCTCCATCACTCAAATCAAATTCATTATCATGTATATAAATTTCGTCATAATTGGTTTTCCCATCTCTTTTTATAATAGATAGTCCGATGTTCGATTTGTTGTTGGAAAACACAACGCCAATACCTACATAATTGGGCTGTACCTCTAATGCATAATTACTGGTATGCCTTCCGTCAGGAAGTGCCCAGGCATGAAAAGGATTAAGCTTGTATTCATTGTGGTGTATTTTAACATTTTCCAGATAGTATTTTTTATTATTGAATTTTACCTTCATTCCTCCACCATTGTTTCCTTGAAACTTACAATACCGTATTTCGGAGTTTTTAAGATAGTTGAAGGTCATATAGGCTGTTTCCCAATTTTTACCGGTCATTGAAGATTCTATCAATTCTGAACGCTCAAAAATCAAGTTATTGACTTGAAATATATATGTTGCCATGAAATAAAATCGATCAAACTTCACTGAACTTACTTTTACGTTACTATTATTAGCGATGTACAAGCCACCCCATACCTTTTTATTATCTCCTTGTAAAGTTAAATCACTTAATGCCGAATTGCTTCCACTCATTTTAATGAGGAATTTATCCAATTTTAGGCTACTAGCGTAGGTAGTATAATAGAATGAAGGATTCGCTTTTATTATTGTTTTCCCAATACCCTTTCCTATCAAGGATTTTCCAGCCGGGATTACTATTTGTTTACTTTCAATATAGACTGCTTCTTCCAAATAAATTTTTTGCCCTGGTTGTCGCAGTAAAGCAGCGATTTTATTATATAATGTATCAGAAACCGTATTTTGAACGTTTTCCCAATTTACTTCAATTGTTGGAGTATTATTTTCAACCTCAACAATTGGTTCGCTACTAACTTCTGTATTTGTGGTATTTCCACTTTCGGCAGAGCTATTGCCATCAGAAGAGTTATTTGCATTTGTAGAAGTATCGTTGGATGAATTGCCAGTTTCTGTGGCGATTTCTGTATTATTGGTGGTATTGTTGTTTGATGATCCGTTGGTAACTGTTGAGCTACCGCTATTTGTGGAAGTATCCTTATTTGGTGTTTCTACTGCGGTGGAAGTTTCACTATTTTTTTCAGTAGAATTATTTTCAATATTATATTCGACTTCTACTTTGTGAACACCATCCAGTTGCTGATCGATGTTATAAGTTGTTTCACTTGTATTATCCAAATCATTTAAAACAACTCTCTCATCAATTAATACCTTTATTCCCTTGTCAGACTTCACAGAAAAAACATAGTCGCCAGATCCGAAATAAAAGTTCCCTGTCCACTTTGCGCTTAAGTCTTCACCTTGTAAATTTGAGACAGGGCTGTTAAAATCATGACTTATTCTACTTTCTGTCCTTGTGGAAATAGATGTTTCATAGTTATCATTCTGAAAATACTCAACTAGGAAGGAATTTGATGGTATATGGTTTTTATCTCCTTTACCGATATAATTGGAATCTATATTACTCCCTATCACCTCATCAATTTCATTCAATTCACTAGTGCACAATTGAAATGCAAACATTACAAACAATCCTATCATAGCCTTTTTCATAAAAATAAATTTTAGTTTACTGTGATCAAACTTTTTGAACAATCTTATGATTGTTCTTATTTACTTTCATGGGGAGGGTTTAATTCATAGATTTTGTTCCTAAAGACAGCTCTTTAAAAATTTAGTTTATTCTGTTGGCAATAAATTCACTTTGATAAATAATAAAAAATCCAACACCTGAGAACATCCTAAAAAGTCTTATCTCTTTGAACTCGATATGCAAAGATTGACATCTTTTACCGTCTCTTTAAAAAAATGTAAGCATAAAATTGTGAGCGTATTTATAGGGATATTCTGGGCTAAAAACAACATTTATTGTACTCAAATGATTTTTCACGAAAAACGGAAAAGTGATATTTATTATTGATAAAATGAAATGATATCTTGAAATCAAATAGTATTTTATTTGTAAAGTACAATTCCCGATCCGAGCATTGCTTAAAAAAGTACGCTCAAATAAAAGTTATTACACGCACAATATATTCATACATAACTCCCGCCTAATTATTCAAGGTATTGAAATTGAAATGTTTCAACTTTCAAATATATATATGACGGATTCTAGAAAGTTGACCACTAAGTCAATTAAAATTATCACATGTAATGCATTGATAACCAAATAAAAGAGACCTGTTTAGTGAGTATATTTCCGGATATTAGCCTTTTTCAAGTTAATTCCTCGCCATCAAAGGTTCTAAATATTTATTAGAATTAGTGATTACTTAAATTGGAAATGAAAAATGATAATGAATTATAAGCCTTTTGTTAATATGGGCTTTTCATAACCGAAAAGTTCAATATCCGGTTTTAATGCCTCGAAGACCAAATCAATTGTAGAAGGAGTGTAATATTTTAAATACTTTTTAGTTTGACTTTTATTGACATGCGGTAATTTTATGTCAGTTATATTCAATTTGACACAAATTTTATCGAAATCTTCATTCAAATCTTCAAACTTACCGATAAAATCTACAAGCCTTTTACCCTCAACATCATAAAAAAATTCTTTTTGAAAATGTAGGTCTTCATTAATTCTCCAATCAATATATTCTTCAAAACTCTTCATTTTTTTAATCAATTCATGCTGTGGATGAGTAGTTTTTTTTAACATATATATATAAAGAGAAACCTCCCAGTCCCATGGATTTCTAACGAATCCTAACTTATAGTAGCTATCAAATATGTTAGTTGGCAGAAAAGATTGTACCTCAATTGAGGTTGGATGAACTCCATATTTATCAGAATATATATTAGGATATTTTCCGAGTAAGACGTTGAATTTACTTGTAATTGATGACCTTAAAAATGATCGGTCAGCGTATTTATCCAAAGCCTTCCTTACACTTGTACCCGCAACTTTATAATTGTGAATAAAAATAAACTTTTTTGAATGAGAAATTAACATATTTGAGATATCGGTTTAAACTAGGTTCTATATTATTATTTGTGCAGAGATTAATTGAAAATGATAATCTTACTTAGTCATAATTTAATTTGTTGCAATATTGAAATTCATAGAATGAAAACAAAATATTAAAGATTCTCTCAATTTATTAGGTCTATCTCTTTTAGGGAAATCCATCGTATTTGAGCAATAGCATTTCTGAATATGAATTATTATGAATTGATGCCGAAATTAACAATAGGAATTGCAATAAGATTGAGGTGCTATTTAAAAAATAAAATTGTATAATTTTAATATTTATTGTAACTATGTGGCGTTTTTGAATAATGTATTTTGTTGAATTAAAATACACAATGATACTTTTTAGAGCTATTGTAATACGATAGTAAATTAACTTTAAACAATTATGTTAATAGATTACCCTACCTTTATGGTTATAGGAGCACAAAAAGCCGGCACTACGTGGCTTTATAATATGTTGTGCCAGCATCCTGAAGTGGCTGTACCTAAGCCAAAAGAATCTCATTTTTTTAATAGAAGAGATGAATATACCAAAGGTCTTCAATGGTATAAATCACAATTTAATGTCTTACCGCATCATACTGCCGTTGGAGATTTCACGCCAAATTATTTCTGGACATCAAATATTAAAGAGGAAATTGAGGAAAACAGTTTAAATAATGACATTCCTGGTTTGATTCATAAACACTGTCCGGATATAAAAATTGTTCTTTCTTTAAGAAATCCTGTAGAAAGGGCAATCTCAGCTTACTTTCATCATTTACGTAATGGCAGAGTAACCTTTAAGGAGCGTATAACGGATGTAATGCATAAGTTTGGGATTCTTAATATTGGATATTATCATATCCATTTAAAGAACTGGTTAAAATATTTTGATGATAAAAAAATTCTCATTCTCATTTATGAACAGGATTTAAAAAATTCTTCAAAAAAAGCGACTATTGAAAAGGTTTTAAAACATATAAATGTAAATCAGAACTTTGCCCCAAATGATATGTTAAGTTCATTTAATAAACGAAAATCTGATTACGACCTCCGGATATTTCATTATCCTTCACTATTGGAGAAGGTATTGCGTAATGCAACTCCACCAGTTGTAAAAAATCTACCAATTTGGAAAATTAAAATCAGAGAGGAAGAAAAAATTATACTAAAAGAACAATATCGTGAATCAAATAAAGAACTAGAAGAAATGCTAAAAATCAAATTGCCCTGGTAAGTAGAGTTTGATTTCGGAATACATTTAAAGGTCAATATTTCAAATGCAACAATAATCTATTTTTGATTATTTAATTATTTTAATCTACCTATTTAAACAAATTAATTATTAAATCACCGAGAGAAATACTAACCGATTCTCAAAATTTTTTGAAGAAATTCAAGAAGGTAAGAAAATTCATTGAAAATATTTCATGGGAATTTTCAAATAGAATCATAACAATTATTACGTCCGTTGCGATAAGTATCATCGTAGCAAGATATTTAGGGCCAGAGAATTTTGGATTACTAAGCTATGCCAGAAGTTTTGTACAGATGTTTGCCGCTATATCTGCACTGAGCCTGGGTTCCATACTTGTAAGGGAATTATCCAGGAATCCTGAAAAGAAAAATATGTTGCTGGGGACAAGCTACTTTCTTAGATCAGGGGGAGCGGTAATTTCCAATGTATTAATAATGATAATAGCTTTTTTTATTACTGATGAAGAAACAGGTAGATTGTTGATTTTAGTGATCGCAGGTTCAGAATTATTTAAAGGGTTTGAGGTCATAAAATATTATTATTCGTCAAGAGTTCTTTCCAAATATTATGTTAGGGTTGAAATAGTTCAAGTCATTTTTAATTCCGTATTTAAGCTTTGTTTGGTTTACTTTAAAGCGCCTTTAATATGGTTCGGATATAGTGTTTTATTAACTGCTATATTCCATAATGTCGGCTATTTAATAACTTACTATAGGAATGAAGGAAGTGTCTTAAAATGGAAATATAGTGGTGAATTCGCAAAAAATTTGCTTGCTGAATCATGGCCACTAGTTTTATACGGAATAGGTCTGTCAATTCAGAACAGGATTGATCAGGTAATGCTGGGTAATATGGTAGGAAATTATGAAGTCGGGCAATACTCCGTTGGCTTTCGTTTGATACTAATGGCAACATTTATACCGACATATATTTCAAATACATTTGCACCGGCAATAGCGAAGGCTAAGAAAAATGATGCTAAAACATATGAAAAGTATTTACTGAATAATTACAGGATTTTGTTCATGAGTTTTCTGGTTGTATCAATACCGATTTTTTTTATCGGAGATGATGTCGTACTCTTTCTTTATGGCAATGACTTTAAAGAAGCTGGAATTATTTTTTCTCTATTTGCGTTTAAATTATTTTTTACTTCAATAGGGATAGGTAAGAGCTCCTTTATTGTGAACGAAAGCTTATTTAAATTTAACCTATTGGCGGTAACTATTGGAACCATTGTAAACATAACCTGCAATTACTTTTTAATACCGATCTATGGAGCAATTGGTGCATTAGTTTCAACATATATATCCTTTACATTCAGCCATATTCTTGTGGATCTATTTTATTATAAGACGAGAAAAAATCAAATCTTAATTTTCAAGGGGATATTTTCGTTCTGGAAAGTGTTTAAAGAGCTTGATAAGCTTAAATAGTTATAAGGTGGATAATCCGGATTAAGCTGACCCCCTGAAATCCGGACAAAAGGCGGTTGTTTTTGAGCGAATTAGCTCTTGCCAATCCGGCACATGTTGACCCCCTGGTTTTGAAAATCAGTAATGCCACCGGAGCATGCTGACC
>JAJRQT010000044.1 GCA_024280115.1 Bacteroidota bacterium
ATTATTTTTGGTTCAGAAATGGAAAAGCTAAAAGTTAGTTCGAAATCCATCAGAAATCAGAAAATTAAGAGTGCAATAAAATATTAAAATAATTATATTGCAAAAACGAGAGATGCGTTTTCTTAGTGACACTAATTACAAAGCAAAAGGAAGTCATAATATTAATTTAATTGAATAATAATGATCAAGGAACTATTAGAATTTATCTGGAAATATAATCTGAAGGAAGATTTCCTAAAAGGCAAACTTATTTATGAACGTCAATTACAGGCGCTTCTATATTATTATCTAAGAGCGAATTTGGATGCAATTTACAACGCCTGGATTGAACCAACAATATATTTTACAGGAGGAAGTCATTCGGATAACACAAAGTTACTCGAGAAAACTAAGCCGGATATTATTATTACTGAGGATGAAACCAGGACAGTTCAGGCAATAATTGAGTTAAAGTTCAAACCATGGGAAGAGGCCAGTTGGAAAGAGGATATTTCGAAGTTGTTTAGTTTTCAAGAAGAGAGCGAAAATAAAAGTAGATTATTACTTGGATGGAAACCCATCGATTCTAATTGGCAAAAGCAAAAGAATCAAGAGGAACTTGTATATTCACTAAATCCAGATGCTGTATTTGGTTTTTTTGTTGGCGCGCGCCCAGATGCTGAAGCAGTTAAGGTTATAGATAGTCAAGGCCAAAAAATTCCAAAAGACCTTTTACATCTTGTGAGTTTTATTGAGCCCCATAAAGGTGGCGTATATTTTGGAGAGGCCAAGGAAAAGTATGTTCAGAAAAATACTTGAAAAGTAACAAGTCAATGGCTTTCGGAATGATCTAATAACGGATTGATTGCAAGTTTGTTCCTGCTTTTTCATTGCCATAGAATATAGTACTCATCATCGCCTAACCAACATCTCCCGCCAAATTGTCTGTTGGGATTTTATTGCATATGCTTAGAATTTTATGTAAATAGTAAGTTAATATTCAAATATTGACAAGAACCAAGTATATACCAAAACGCGATAATTTATGGCAACTGAATTAAATGTAGTTGCACCCTACACAAAAGGCTGGGACTCGCAGAACCAATACGACCAGGAAGAGGCTCGAATTGTTCGCAATGCACCAAATACATGGGAAGTTATTCTGGGATACAATGGCCTTGCTGATCTTATAAATAAAATCAATCAACTACTTACGATCGATCCGGATCACCCTTGCTTGAAGACTTTGGAGATTGATGCTCACGGCAGTCCTATTTCGATCAATGATATGACCCGAATTGATGTCAATACATGGTCAGCACAATTGAAGACACTGAATTGGTGTGATGAAGCTAGTATTTACCTTTCCGGATGCAATACCGGTCTCGCGCGGACGACACGAATCACTGATCCAGCGCGTGTTGGCCCAATTGCGCAACAATTAGCCAACGCGTTGCAATTTAATGCTGCCAGCTTTGCTCATAAAATCCGGGTCTATGGGTCTAATGGGTATTTGAGTGGAACTCATGTTGAAGGGAACGAAAATACAGTTGACACATTCACTGAACGTGAGTGGAGCTGGTCTTTCCCTCCATGGACAACAACAGTTTGGAAAAAATACCCTGGCGGTTCAAATTCGTCAGGCAACGCTTGCTGGATCGGATTTAAAAATGGAAATTGGTAATGGCGATGATAGTAACAGTTAAAGAATATGGTACACAAAACGAAATTACGTTGGATTCGTATCAACGTAATTTATTTCTGAACGAAATCAAGCGCGTCCGTGGATCATGGTTGACCAGATTATTCAGGGATATTTTTGCACTGATTTCAAAGCGTGTACGCCCAACACTCGTCCGCCCTGACTGTCAAATTATTGTTGAAAATAATGGGCGCGTAACCGAGTATCTACTACACGGAGAGTTTGTATTGTACAAGAAAGGTAGTCGGGTCAACCATCAGTTCTACATGGGAGTGCTATTGCAATATTGGCTTGGAATGCTGCCTTAATTTGTTCTGACGCAATATCAACGAAAAGTTCAATCTGCATAGGTTCATGTAGATATTTGGAGCATATGGCATTCAAAATTCCTTGATGACAAATGAATGCTAAACCGCTCCTTTAACTTAAAAAGACAAGGAAGTACTATTGTATCCTTTGGATTGCTGCGCAAGTCTGACATGCTATTTGCAGCATCTTTAAAATTCCTCAAGATAGCTCCTTGGCCTGAAAGAAGCTTCGATTCACTCCACTATCGCCCGAAAGAGTTCAACCTCGTCCATTTGTTTATGAAACTTCCACTCCCACAACTGTGCCGTGGTATGGTTTCTCTGTGGGTTGCAGGTAGTACAAGTTGACATAGTTTTTAAAAATCATGGAAATATAAACGTATGTCAACGTACTCGATATGTATAATATTTTAACATGGAAGCAAAAGGCAATTATTTTTTCTAAAAAATTGAAAGTTGTTGACTACAATCACAAAGGATTAAATGACTTAGTAAACCAAATACATATTTATTCATATATTAAAAATGGTGTATCTAAATTATTAGCTGATTTATTAGATGTAGGTGTTAAATTTATTTATGTCTCTCATCTATCAAAAACATATTTGGATGGTGCTGCATTCCATTATGAAAACAATCCAATTATTGCTTTAACAGGTCGCTACAACAGATTAGATAATTTCTTTTTTACTCTTGCTCATGAGATTTTTCACGTCTTGAATGACTTAAATAATGACAGTTCTAATTCTATTTTTGTAGATGACACTGTAAAAGGAGGAGGAATTAAAATTTCTATAAAGGAAAAAAAGGCTAATAAAAATGCTGGAAGAGTCTTACTAAAGGACAAAATATATGAGTATTTTTCCGGTAGTATACATTACTTGCCTTATGATAAAGTAATGGAGTTTTCTAGGGAAAATAAATTACATCCATCAATAATGATGGGAATTTTAGCTTTTAATAAACCAAATATGCCTTTTTCAGCAGTTCAAAGATATGCGGACACTATTAGAGATAAGATTCCTTCTAAATACAAAGCCGATCTGATTTAATATATAGGCACCCCACTTATTTCTCCTACGCGATAGTCTGTTGGCTTGGTATGCAATTAGATGCTTGGTCCTGGACACAAGTTTCTTAGAAAATATAACAACAAGACTTTTCCATTTTCTTTCATCTTACACCATGAGGAAAGTTTATTAGTTGTGTAATCAGTTTCCTCTTAATCAAAAGAAGATAAACAAAGGATTGAAGGCAACTAAAAAATTACTATTGAGAGCGGTTAATTGCACATTTTGAGAATTTATTTGAAAAAAGCCAATAGGATTCAAGACAATTCTACATCGACACGCCAGTACCCAATACAAATGAATGATAAACGCTTGAGCAGCTGTGATAAAGACGGACAGGTCCAACTCAATCACAGCTCCGCATTTTACAACCTATTAGAAAAGGTCTATCCCGATTGGAGAATAACAAAAGATCAGCTGGAGAAGTTGATGGTGTGAGGCAAATTTGATATCAAAAAGTAATACACTTGATTTTAGAATCTATCTGGCAATCATTACCCACTATCAAAATAATACGTGATTTTGTTGCTATTTTCATGAATATTTATTAAACTTTATACGCAATTTGTCAATACTCCATATTAAATGGAGGTAATAATGTTTCTATTTATAATAGGAAAAAACAGTTAGTTAATTACCAAACACCAACCTTCTCGAAAAATGAATTCCTTAAGATTTATTAATTATGCTTCACTAACTTTTTGCTTTATTTTCTTGGAATGTAAATCCAAGAGGACAGACCAATTCGCTAATACGCAATCTGGTCAACAGATCATGCAGGTCCAAAATTCGTCTTCATGTAATATTGAATCTGCTGTATTAATCGGTGCATTGTATGTGGCATCATCTCCAATGAAAGATCAATCTATTATTCAGAACGTTGTAAATGAGTATGATTATTTGCTTGGAGAAAATAGTAGTACAATAAGATGCATGCGCAATCTTGGAAATAGACTTGTCCAATATGGTTATCAAAATTTCAATTTTAATGCCAATGATGAGAATAGAATAAGGGGGAGAGTAAATAATATGACAGCTGGTGCAGATATTGATGGAGGACGTGTAGCAGATAATGTGGTTAACAGCATGAGGCAAGCATCTCTCCAACCAATAGTTATTGGACAAGAATTACAATGGCTCGCACAAGTAATTCCTGATGCAGCAGGAGATGATTGGTACAATTATAACAATACAGGCACAGCACTGAGGCAATTAGCCATGCAAGAAGCGGCGCAGTATAAGGCAATTATCGAATTATATGGTGCATTTGATCCCGAACTACAATCTGTTTTAGGAGCAGTAACGCCACAAATGAATCAATTTATTGATAATTATGGTATATGGTATATCATCGCTTGTGGAGTTCATTTGGGTATATTTCAATAATATGAAAGCCATATCTACTTGAATATTTTTCATTTGTATTAGTCAATTAATTTCTGTTATAAAATCAAACTACAATCACCATGAGCTGTAAATACTTAAAATCCCATATTCTATTACTTTACTTGTGTTTCAATGTCTTATTTTCATGTAAAGAAAAATGTAGTGAAATTTCTGTTCCTGAAATTAAGCAAGTGCTTTTTGCTGCTTATGAGAATCCCGAAACTTTTGATGATTTTGTTAGTGCCAATCGGGATTTATTTAATTCGGATTTTATGGAGTGCTTCAATAACAATCTTGACATGATGAGAGCGATTGAAGAAGATGAACGAGAAATATGTGATGATGCGCATGTCTTTGGCAGTGATTTCTGGCATCAATGTCATAATGAAGTAGATCAAAACTATGGCAATGCTGTAGCTTTTAATACAGCAATACTCAATGCAATTAATGGTGTAAGGTCATTTGGGAATAGTGATGCTGGTAAAACACTAATTGCCATGAAACTATTATTCCCTCAAGATTACAGCTTTATGATTAATTTTCTTAAATCCTATACTAATGAGATTGCAGTAAAATGTGAATCATGCGAAAAGGTATTCTTTTTATCTTAATAAAAAACAATGGAAAACGAAGCAATATTATTTATTTTCCGAGGCCTGGAAAGATTAGCCATAGTAACAATAGCAGGAATACTCATTTATTTAGGCTACAAACTTTTTATTCTTTTGCCAAATAAAACGAATAGTGAGGGTAAAATAGAATTACCTGGTGGTATATCAATTTATCTAAGTAGGATTGGCCCTGGAGCATTTTTAGCTCTTTTTGGAGCAATAATTTTGGTCTATTCCGTCAAAACTCAGCTTAATACGAATTTGGATAATGGCAAAAATGATTCAATACCAGAAGTAATATATATGGCGAATACAGAAAAGTTAGCAAGCATTATTCAGTGGGAAGAAATTTATTTAGAAATAGATATCGAAAGCCTAAACAAACTCAATAACACAATAGAAAACATGATTGAAAGTGGGGAAGAAAAACCAATTGATTTTCAACTTGCGGCTAAATTAAGTCCGAGCATTACAAGAATCAAAGGAATGATGATGCTTCGTCATTGGAAAAAAGAATGGGGAGATTCAATTATTTTCTACAACTGGATAAAAGAAGGTGTAAGTGATAAAGCACCACCAGAAATTGAAAAAGCTGTTGAATTCTTTAATAGAAACTAATATTATCATGAAATCCATCTACTTATATTTACTAATACTTCTCATCACAATTCCAGGTTTAGCTCAAGATTTTCACAATTTCTATGATAATTCCACACTGGAATATTGGAAAGGCAGATATGGCCCAAATGTTAAAGCTAATTATCAAGAGCAAATGGCGAGTTTTGTTCCCAATTCGTGTAGAATTAATCTTATTGTTCCTAAGCTACCGGATTCTAAAGTTGATGCATTTAATTTCTATGCAGATGGAAATGATGTGGTAATTCCTGCCTCTGCCATACTATTTTTAGACCAAATTATCACATCTTATGTATGGCTTGAACAAAATGGATTTTCTATTGAAACAGTAAATGATTATTTGGGTATGCTAAAGCACCAGTCATTTAGCAAATATCCTTTACCTTGGCCTACATTAGGTATTCCTGATAATCCGTATTCAAATTCCCGGATTGATCAACTCACTCAAGAATATCTTAAAACTTCTCTTTTATGGATCATGGCACATGAAGTAGGCCATGTTTGTTTAGGCCATCAAAGGTCAAATATTAAAAATGAAATTGAAGCTGATAGTTATGCAACTGAGATGTTCCGTAAAATGGGATATCCTCCAAAGGGAATGATTTACTATTTTTTGGCTATGATGAATTTCCTGCCTCATGAAGGTGACTTTATAGATATAAATTCTTGGAATTCGTTTAATTCAAAGCATGGCACACATCCAATGTCAATAGATAGGCTTGCAAGATTATCGCAGGATCTTCAAAGGAATCCTGAAGATTTCGTAAGAAATCTTATTGCACCATCTTCAAATGAAGCACGAAAATTAATACGTGCTACGAGAATGATTGATGAATTGGTTATCGAACTAAGAGATCAAGCGACTAAAGATGCGCTAACCGTACGCGCCTTAGCAGCAAGTCCAAATAATCTAACTCCAAGGACGAAAGACGAACCTAATTGGACACCCAAACCAAAGAGGATTACTCATGCTGAGTTTGAAGGAAGTTATGAAGGCCTTTTTAATCATTATCTTCAGAATGGAAGACTTGAACCACTCTATATGGAAATGAGTCTGTCTCGAAATGGAAATAAAGTTGAAGGTAATTTCAATTTTGGTTTGAGTACGGGTAGCGTGACAGGAGTAGTCAGTCCGGATAACGAATTATTGTATGAATGGAGATGGGGGAACGCAAATGGAAATGGGCAACTTAGAAAGTCTGTGAGTCATAAATTTGATCTTGAAGCAAATTGGGGGTATCAAACAAGTAATAGTAATGGAGGGACATGGAAATTATTTAAAAAATAAAGCCCTTGTATAATAAATTTTAAATAATCAACTCTACAATGATTTGTAATTAATTTCCTCCCTTAAGGTTGTCAACTAGCTTGTTAACCAAATAGTAACTTAGTCAGATTTTGCGGTGCTCCAATTTCAGAGAAGTTGTATTCCATTAAATTTATTTTTACCAGCATTCATTTAGTAAGCATACTGCTTTTTCTCCCAAAATCTATCTATCCATCGCTGCAACAAACCTGGATTGATTAGGATTGTCATAATATATACATATAAAATAATTAAATATTTTATTATTATAATAATATACGTATATTGTATATTATGAATTACGAAGCTAAAGATTTACCCTACAACCAATTTGAGAAGATTGGCATGAGCAAGCGGGAAGTGCTTGGGATGCCACCGGAAGATTTGAAAGCCCTGCTGACAGGTAGAACAACCAATTTGCAAGCCATCAGGATTAAAGATCAGGATGTGGAGCAAAGCATGAAGGTAAAGTTGAGTGTACAGCGATTTGCTGATGGTTCTTTAAATTTAATGGTCCATCCAATTCGGAAGGAGATTAAAAATGATGACAAACTCAATGATGCTCAGCTGGAAACCTTAAAGAAAGGAGAGACGCTTATTGCTCCAAAAATCTCCATGAATGGTGAAAAGGAATTGTATTTATTCCAACTGGACCATGAAACCAATGAGATCGTAAAAACCAGGTTGAATAGTATTTCCGTCCCAAGGTACCTGATGGATGTTGAGCTTACTCCACAAAACAGATCCGATTTGCTTCAAGGCAAGACCATCAAGCTGGAAGACAAATTCGGCAAAACCCATATAGTCGCTATTGATCTCATCAATCCAAATGGATACTCCATAAAAAGCCAGGATCAAAAACAACAATTATCAGTTGATCGGGGTGCCAAGGAAGAACCCACAATCCAAACTGGAAGAAAGCTGTAATGGGTAAACAATTACAGTATTTCAAGGAAAACGTATCTATTATCCAGGTAGTGGAGGCGTTGGGATATCAATACAATCGCCGGAAGGGAAGGAATCCATTGCAATATGAGCACCCCAATGGCGATAAGGTCATCATCAGTAATAAGGTGAATCCATCGATGGAGGTATATTTTACCAGGAACAATTATGATGACAAAGGGACGGTTGTAGATTTTGTCAAGAACCGGCTTTCGATGTTCAATGTCTATTATAATTCAGAATGGGAAGGTGTACTGAAGGTGTTGTCAGAATTTGCCGGTAAACCATTTGATGATAGAAGGCCAGCTACTCAAACAATTGATAAACTCGAAAAGAAACAGCAACCTTTCCGTCCTGACGACTTTGAAATAAGCACTCCATCCATAAGAGATTTGAGCTATTTATATCATGACCGTCACCTGAATAAAGAAGCATTAAAAATTTTCCTCCCATTTATCAGGTTGGTTCGTGATAAGGAAAGTAGTTTTAGGAATATAGGATTTACCTATACCATTCCCCGCCAGGGCGGACAGGCGGGAGAAGATAAGATCTCCGGTTTTGAGTTGGTAAACCATTTGTTTAAAGGACATGCCAAGGGAAGTCAGCGGAGAGATGCTGTCTGGTTAGCTAACCTGGCCCCGTCAAGCCAGTTGGTTACGGACATGTATATAGGAGAATCCGCCATTGATGCCATGAGCTTTTACCAGCAATATATAGGGAAATACAACTTCGATAATTCGCTGTTTATTTCAACTGGTGGCAATGTATTGAAAAACCAGGTTGTCAATGTTCTTAAGGCATTTCCAAGAGCGAAAGTGCACACCATATTTGATAATGACTTTAGTGGACATATGTATGATATTTATCTGGCGGGTTTAAAATCCAATAAGGAAATTGCCATTAAAAAGAATCGGAACTCTGTCCGATTTGAATTGAAAAAAGGAATCTTTGAAATTCCTATGGATCAAATCTCCCTGGCCAGGTTTGAGCGCATTACCGGAATCAGGTCTGGCATCAGATCACATAAATCCAAAGGGAAGGATTTTAATGAAATGCTGCAAAAGAGGTTTGGCGAAAAGGAGTCATTGAAATCAACAAAAACATTCAAAAGATGATGGACCAGGTCATAATATTAAAACCTACATTTTCATATGCTATCCTGAGGAGTTTTGATTTAATGGTGTTTTCCTGTCTAATAATTTCAGCATCTATTTATTTTGATTTGCCTTTAGTATTGGTTGGAATCAGTATTCCGGCCTTGATAATGCTTTACCGGATCATATTTTGGCGTATGGTAAAATACGAGATAGCAACAGATCAGATAAAGTATAGTCGCGGCATATTTCAACGGCGTGTTGATTTCCTGGAGATGTTTCGTATAAAGGATTTTGATCAGCAACAATCACTGACGATGCGGATATTGGGGATCATGCATATCAGACTTATGACATCTGATATTTCTCATCCAATGCTGGAACTGAAAGGAATTCCGGTATCAAATATTACAGATGTGATCAGGGGATTGGTAGAAAAAGCAAGAAAGGAAAACAGCGTTTATGCCATAGATTAGAATTAATTTTGGCATGATATTGGAGGATTAAAGTATTACCAACAAATTTCAAAACCATGAAAATTATCAAAGGATTCTTTGTCTTACTAATTGTTTGGGCCATTTGTCTATTTCTTTTATTTGGCCCAGCCACCATACATCATATTGGAGTGGCATCCAGAGAGATCACTGATCTAAAAGAACTCAATAAGTTTGAAGGGTATGTCGTGAAAAAGCTCCAGACAGATATATTTGGAAATTGGGTGATCGCCAGGAAAGGAAGAGAAACAGCAGTATTCAGGTGTGATGATTTGATTTTTAAGAGCCTTTCGATCTCAGATCCACTCGGCAAATAAGTACTGATTATGTATCAATGTCGTTTAGTTAAACACCTATTATCCTCTCTGGAGAGGGTGAAGGCCTGCCCGCCGGATCAGGCGGGGAGAGGTAAATTCTTAACTAAACGATATTGTATCCTGTATTCACATACAATTCAATGAATTCAACCATTTCATAACAAACATATTGAAGCCATTTATTTTCAGATGGATGTGATCTTCCATTGGAATAGAAGAGTCCCAATGGAGAGGTCAATTGTATTTACTGATATTGAATTTTGTCATGGAAAGATTTCAGCAGTGAATACCCTTCCACTTTTTTCGTTTTCCAGAAAACCAAATTTCTATCCAAAGGAAGATTCTTTGCTAATAACGTCAGGTTCATTTAAAAAATCTCCATCCCCGACCCCCGACAAATCGGGGGGATAGTATTTTTCATCGGTGCGAGCACCGCCATTTCCACCTTCCTTAAATGATCTTCGAACCTATTTCCGGGGACATAAATTTTATTTTCAACTTAAAAACGTAAAAATCATGGAAGCTAAAGTATTCACAAGCGGAAATCTCGGAAACGATGCCAAAGTAATCAACTTCGAAAATGGAAATGCAGTAATCACCTTCTCCATTGCCACTAACAACTATTTTACCAATAGAGATGGTGAACAAATCCAGCTTACTACCTGGCATGATTGTAAGAAGTTTGTAAAGAATGTCAATGAGAAATTCATCGAGAAGCTTACTAAAGGAGCAACCGTCACCATCCTGGGCACGCTCAGCTATGATGAATTTGAAAAAGAGGTCACCAAGACCAAATCTGTCAAAATCAGAAAGGCTTACATAGATGTAAAAGTCATTGAGATCTTGTAAGTAATTACAAACCTCATTCTAAAAAGGAGACTTCGGTTTCCTTTTTTTATCTTTTCTTTTGGGGGAGTTTTAAAAGAAAAAACCAGACACAATATCTGGCTTTCAAATTATTATCTAAGAGTTGTTAGGTAATCTAACGAGATAAAGGTAACAATTCATTCGTTGGAAGACAATCAAAATCTTTTTCTATCGAATTAATACCTGTCTTTTCATTGCTCAGATTAAGTTATTCGTTTAAGTGAAACCAATACGATTTTTCCATTCGGTTCCTCACTCCAAAATCATATCCGTTTCACTTAAAGGTCTTGAAAACTTTGAATAAAAACCCTTTGCGCTGGCTGTGCTGTTTTTATCCAAAGATTTCGCTTTGAGATGACACCTTGGAAATCCATGTACTTTTACAATCAACTATTAACCCGATTTATTCACCGGAATTTAGAACATTGATAAAAAACAATCTGTATATGATTGGAACCCAGGCAAATAAACATCGGGTTAACCCCGATCATTGCTTTTATTTACTCCCCAAATTTGAGGAAGGTTGATTAGCTGTTTTTTTATTAAAATTCAGTGTTGTGGAGAATAAAAGCAATTATCGGCTCGTAGAGCGAAAAATTATGAATTTTTCGGGTTAATACCATTCATGAATAGTAACGAGAACAAAAGAACTTTTATAGAATAGTTCTTGCTAAAAATGTATATCCTTCAACTTAAACTCCCCCAGCTGAAAACCGAACTTAATATTCCACGCTTTGGGGTTGGGGCTTGATGCGGTGTGTAAAAAATCGTAGGTGAAGATGATCTGGCCTTTCAAGGCTTTGGAGAAGTTCATTTGCTTTCCGATGCCCATAGGCAATCCGTTGTTCCATAATTGGGATATTGATTTATATCATTCAGTTTTGACTCCCTCTAATACTTCAACCCTATTCTTTAAAAATTCGATATCCTTGCTTTGTTCTATCAGATACAAAGTCAACTCCTCTACCTTTTGAAGTAATTTGAGGTTCAATTCTTTAAGATTAATACCATTTGCTTCCATTTCATTTGCTGATGGAATTTCTGGGAGATGCTTATTGGCTTCAATATACTTTTCTGTTTCTTCCAAAGCAGATAAATTATAGTCTTCATCAAAAACAAAATCCGGTGCAGGAAAACCATTGAGATCGACTTTTACTTCTTTAGTGTGGATGGTACCGTTTACTGTAAGTTTTGAGTCTGGTGTATCGGTGCCTATACCTACGTTTTCTCCAACACAATAAATGCTTTCGCATAATAGGGAGGACGAAGGAAAGAAGTTGCCTAAATATAATGCCTGGATTTCTTCTTCATTTAAAACTCTATCAAACATGGCAATATCATCCATTTCGCCTTTGAAAAATCTTTGCAAATAATTTGATGCATCCACTCCTATCCCTATTTCATTTACACCATTTAATAAACCATTTCCGCCATTCTGAATCTGCATCTCCGATCCATTAACAAAGGTTTTTAATGTATCTCCATTGTAGGTCATAACAATGTGTTGCCATTCTCCACTAATTGCACTATTATCATCAACCGAGGTTGCGATGAGATTAGTTTCAGAATCTCCAATAACAGCCCTCCACGACTTCCCTCCATTACCAACATCCATATAAAGAATAAACTCACGGGTATTGCCCCATTTTCCAACTAATGTATAATCTACATTTAAGTCTTCAAGTTTTGCCCAAACGGATATAGAAATTTGATTGCTAAAGAGTAAATCTCCAATTCCAATATAATCATCTTCTCCATCGAATTTATAGGCGCTATTAGGATTTCCAAATCGGTCGATTGTAAGTATTGCACCGTTTACAACCCCATCATTCCCATTCCCACTCTCATCATTGGCATTACCATTGAATGGCCAGTAACCAACTAAGCCATCGGTAGAAATTTGAGCGAAGAGTCCAGTGGATAGATAAAAAATGAAAGTTATTAATAATAAAAATGTTTTCATGTTATTCAATATTTGCTGTTTCTATTTCATTTATAGTATTTTTTAATTTCTCAATTTCCTCATTCTGGTTTCTTGATATCAGGAATAATTGTTGAAGGCTTTTGTTCTGTTCTATCATGTATAAGGTCATCTCCTCTATTTTTTGAAGAAGTTTCAGGTTCATTTCTTTTACATTTATTCCATTTGCCGCCATTTCCTTTGCTGTGGGTATATCAGGTAGGTGTTTGTTCACTTGAATATAGCCTTCAATTTCCTTTAGTGTTGGTAGTTTATAGTTCTCTTCAAAAACAAAATCTGGTGCAGGAAAACCATTAAGATCTACTTTCACTTCTTTAGTATGGATAGTACCATTAACTGTAAGTTTTGAGTCTGGAGTATTGGTGCCAATTCCTACGTTTTCACCGACGCAATACAAAGTTTCACAAAGCTGAGATACAGGTATATTTTCAGAATAAATGGCTTGAATTTCAGCTTCCGATAATGCTCTATTGAATACCATTAAATCATCAATTTTACCATTGAAAAAGTGTGACAATCCGAGATTCCTATCTCCAATTCGTCGGGTTATGTTACTATTGAATGGATTAGTTATTTCTATTGTATTTGTTGTAATAAAATCTATGTAACCAGTTAAATTGCTTCCATCATATACAAAAACTATATGATGCCAGGCTACATTTTCACTAAAATTATATGTTGAAATGGCGGTGGTATAAACTACTAACTCATTATTTCTTATCCCTAACAATTCCGAGCCTGAATCCCCCTGTAAAACTGTCATAATATTGTAGTATGGTGATTCGGAAGGGATTGGAACATTTGGATTTATCCAGACAGATATTGTCCATTGATTAAAGCCAATATTATTTGAGATTTGTATATAGTCATTTCCATCAAAACTATATGCACTATTTGGATTCCCCATTCGATCTTTGACCAAAGTTACACCATAAATAGCCCCATCATTCCCACTCCCACTCTCATCATTGGCATTGCCGTTGAAGGGCCAGTAACCTACTAATCCATCTGTTATTGGTTGTGCAAAACTTAATGTTGGCAGTAATAATATAAGAGTAATTATTTTTTTCATGATGTCCAAAATTTGATTATTACCTGATTCAATAAATGTGTTCTTAAAACCGCACATCCTTCAACTTAAACTCCCCCAACTGAAAACCAAACTTAATATTCCATGCTTTGGGGTTGGGGCTTGCGGCGGTGTGTAGAAAATCGTAAGTGAAAATGATCTGGCCTTTCAGTGCTTTGGAGAAACTCATTTGCTTGCCGATGCCCAGTAGGAGGCCTTCGTCCCAGGAACGGGCGGGTAGGTCGGTGGCAGGGTTGGGGTTGGTGATTGGCGTGCTTAGATATTGGAACTCGCTATGGGCGAAAAAGCCTTTCCAGATTTTGTGCTGTACGATGGCGCTGACGCCATACACATCTGTCGTGGTATTAACCGCTACAGTGGCATTATTCTCAATACCCAGACTCGCACGGTAGGTGCCAGATATGCCGGCGGAGAACAATTTATTAAACCTGTACATTAAATTTGGCGACAGGTCCACGCTAATGGGGTTGGTGCGCTGGATTTGAAAACCTAAGCCAAAGACCAGTCTTTTTTTCAAAGGTTCATCTTTTAGGGAAGTCGCCTTGACTGCCGTGCTGAGGTCTCTGGAGTCGGGCACATAGGAGTATTTCTTTTTGAGCTTGCTCATCATACCCTGGGCTTGGGAGAGTTTATCCTGATGATTAGCAAAGTAATCGGTGGCTTTTTTTATGGCGACTTCTTTCGCTTCTGCTTTCATAGCCTGTGCATCCTGATAACGTTTGAGGTCTGCCAGCATGCTTTCTGGCAACTCCTTCATCGTTGCCAGTTCTTTTGTTTCATTATTGAGGGTTTGGAACTCGGACATCTGCGCAGCTTTGCTATCTATCGCCTGATCGATGTTGGATGGGTCTTTGATGAGTTCTGTGTATTCCCCAACTTCATCGGGTACTTGATAGTCCGGTAACTCGGACTTGATCCAGTCGGTGTTTTTTAGGTTTCCAAGTTGCTCGTCTACCATGGATTTTAGACCATTATTCGGCAAAGATACCTGGTCTATACCCAACTTATCAATTTTCAGATCCTGCATTCCGGGCAAGGAAAGTTTCTCTAATTCTGGGATTTGCAGCTTCTCTGAAAAATCAGTATCCGGCACGGAAGCACCGTACTTGCTGAGCTTATCCAACTGAAATTTATTAGACAATACATTTTGCAAGGAATCAATTCTCCTTGTGATCCTTTCTGTCTTCTCCGTGACATTGGATAGTTGTTGATTTCCTTTGGTTTGGATTTCATTCAGCCTTTGCTGCAAGGAGTCTATTTTGCTTTGGACTTTTCCTTCGATTACTGAGGACAGATTGTTTAGGCTGTCTGTGGTGGTTTGTAGTAGATTTGCCGATTTGTTGGATAAAGAATCAATCCTGGTAAAAACATTATTCTGTAGCTGTTCTCCTTTTTCTTTGACATATTGGATATCTGTTGCTACTCCGCTTTGGGCAGGCTCGGTAGTTTCTGCCTGCTGGGCGTGTACCTGACAGAAACCCACAACCAATATGAAAACCAATACATACTTCACCTTACTATACATCCTTTCTTCTAAAAAAAATCATGTTAATCCCATAACCATAAAAATCATAGTGCAGACAATTATTTCAAAAAAAATCTTTTCCGTTTGTAGTCGCTGACTTCTTTTGCTTCATTTATAATGTGAGTTCTTGGATTTTATTAACCCAATCTATGTCTTCTGATGCAATAGAGGGTACAACGAAAATAATAACCACATCATTAAATAATATCTTTGATTGAAATTGATAATCATCGTTCTCTGATGCAGCACTTTTATCCTTTTTAGGGAAGGAAAATAAAAATTCATTTTCATCCGAACCCTGCTTGAAATAATCTGATGCTAATAATTTTGATCTGACAGCATCAGGGAATTTGGATCCTTTATCAAAGTGGTAGTGTGAAACGCTCACTCCTTTGTTAAAGTGAATCATAATTTTTAAAACCTCCCTTTGATTGTCATCAAGATATTTGAAGAAAAAAGGATCATTTTTATTATTAGAAGCATTATTTGCCTCAAATCCCCTTAGTTGTAAATAATTCTTTATCTCTTGCAACTCATCTTTTTTTAATAAATGGGACAAAGTCAAGCCATCCTTTATTAGCTTATTTGCATCTGGATAGGCCGCATTAACAAAGAATGAAATATGTAAAAACATCAATAATAAAACTCTCTTGATAAACATCATTCTCCTATTTAGTACATTATTAATTTATCAATCACCATAATATATATCACCTTTAAAGTATTTAAGAATATACTGTGGTTTCACTATCCCGATAACCAAAATAATCGTAAATATTATTCCAAAACCAGCACCTATTAGCACTTTTTTTAACAAGCCATCTATCGTCAACTCAAAGACTTCCGGATTATATTTATTAACAATAACCTCTAATGAGTCATTTATATCGTAACCTTCTCCTTGGAAGATATTTATCATAGTGTCATTATTTATCACATAAAGTATACTAAAATCATATAAATTATGCGATATAGGATCTTTATTTTTATCAATAATCACCCCTTTTATTAAAATGCCATCATTTTTAATATTTATATACTTCACCAATAAATAAAGTGTTGATACTAAAATGGAAGCAGATAAAAGTACTGTTACAAAATAAAAGCCAACGATTCTTGTTTTATCACTTACTTTCATTTATCTGCTAATCTGGATTTCCTTACTTTTTAAATTCCAAATATCAGTGCCTTTTGAGAAACCAACATTTGCACTATACCCAGGTTTTCTAAATCCAACCCCTATATTAATTTTTCCATCTGAAGAAGCCGAACCACTTACTATACCTAATTTAACACTGCCTCTAAAAGGACTGTTTTCAACACCTCCAGTTGTTTGTAGAGACAAATAACCCTGTCCACTGTAATCAAAAGATGCGAAATCTTGAATGGAACTACTATTAACATCTAATTTCCCGGAAATATTTAAAAATACGCCAGCTGTATTTTCTCCCGTACTATAAAATCCAATCTTACCACTAATATAAGCTGACTTAATTCCAATCTTACCACTAATCCCTAATTCCATTGATTTTATTGAACTACCAAAATTTGTAAGCGCAAGATCAGCTTGATGCATTTTTTCGGGAACCTCGTTAACAGACTCTACAAATTCATCAAATTTCTGCCCCGCTTGATGAGCCATCAACTGAGTATGTTGTGAAAATCCAAATGCCCCATCCCCTTGTAAAAAGTTGTATTTATCTCGGATATCATCTATTGAGGCGTCCGCCCCTCCCAAATAATCATATCCCTTTTGATATTTATATGACTCATCTGTCTCATCCTCTCCAGGTGTAACATCGATCCATTCCAAATCACCGCTTTCCTGGTTACTATACCAGTCCATACCATCAGGATCAATCATAAGTATAGGATTATTTCCAGTCCAGGAATATGGCGACCAATCGTAATAGTTTTCTAAGTGTGGGTCTAACTGCCATGTTCTTCCTAAGGCAGGATCATATCCTCTGGATTCGAAGTCATAGATATCTAATCCTAAATCTTTCTCCAACTCTTTACCCTGATATAGAAAGTTGTTTTTCTGTTCCTCTGGATTCTGCCATGAGTTAAAAGTCAAGCCAAAGGGATAGTAGTCATTGGCTTGCACTACCATACTTGGGGAGCTGTGGGTGATTTTCAGGTCATCAAAAAAGACATCCACATTCAGGGTGCTTTCATTGCTTACGTATATATACAGGTAGCCCTCAGAGCCGATGGTCTTGCTCAGCGATAGTTTCTGATGGGCCGATGATGCTGCACTGCTTACCTGCACAAAGCCAAATTCGGGATTTTCATAGTTATTATCAAAGAATATATAGTTTAAAAATGACTTTGGTACATCCCCCGATGATTGGTTGATCAATGTAGTTGCTCCGATAAAGCTGTTGAACGCAGAGTAAACCTGCGGGTTTTCAAGGGCCGTCACCCCAAACGAGGCCGTCATCGCAGCAAACAAAAAGGTACTTACCGATGTTTCCGAAGTATTCACCTGATTGTACCTCGCCCATACTTCCATGTCGATTACATCTCCCTGATAAACTTTCAGCCCTTTGGCCGGGCCTATCATTCTTCGTGTTCCGTCAGAATTTATTAGTGTGGCATTGAGCATCGCCGATTTATTTGGCGAAGTTACCGTACCATCGGCAGCCGTATGGTTATAGGTCGTACTTGTATAGCGTGTTTTGTCCAGGTTTTTAAATTCTGCCTCTTCCGTAGTCTCATAGGCAGTTTCCATGGTTACTGTATATACAATCTCATCAGACTTAAACACCACCCTGTTGTTGCCCAGGTGGTCTTTCAGGTTGTACTGATAGTCCCAGGCATAATCGTTGGCCACCAGGTCGGCCACAATCCTTCCTTCGGCGGTCTGAATGATTTTTAGCGTGTCGTTGTCAAAGATCATTCCCCCCACGTATTTGGTATCTTTTGTGAGCGTGGCATTTTCATATACTTTCTTCGCCAGCTTGGTTCCTGCCGCATCATAGATATACTCCAGGTAGTCCCCTGTTTCGAAAGTGATCTTTTCCGGCAGGTTCAGCAGGTTGTAATCTATAGTTTGGATCTCCTTGTTTTTGTCGGTGATCATATTTCCATTGGCATCGTAGAGGTATTCTTCTGCCGACTCCTCACCATCCTTGAATCCGCTGGTGTGGTTTTGTTGATCATTTACAGCTAACAGCCTGTTCCCGTCATAGCTATACATAAGCTCATCAATAAGGGTATTGGCCTCTTTGCGGTCCAGCTCCTTAATATTTCCGTTTTGGTCGTATTCGATTCCACTTACGTTAAAGTGACCTGTATTCACATTCCATAAAGTCCCGGTTTTTTCCTTGTAGCTTGCGGCTGTCAGGCGGTTGAGTTTGTCGTAGCCAAAGTTGTAGGCGTGCTGGCTTCCGTTATAGCTGGCGTTGCTCCATGCCATGGCCGATATGTTGCCGTTGTATTGTGCAGTTGCCCCGATGCTTAGTGGATCAGTATTGTAGGCCAGGTTCATGCCAAACAGGTCGTTGCTGTCGTCGTTGACGTTTGTCTCGACTGTTCTCGTGGCATTGTTAATGTTGCTTAGCCAGCCACGGATGTTGTAGCGATAATCGACAGACTGAGTATAATCACTTGATTCTTCATTATAATGCAATTTTTTATAGATCAGCTCGCCCAGTTCGTTGTATTGGTTTTCCGTCATCAGCACTTCGGTCTGATCATCCATCTGGTGCCAGGCTTTCATCAGCCGGCCTGCATGATCGTATTCAAAACGCTCGGTGATGGCTATGGATGTAGAGGCGTCAATGTGATGAACCAATTTTGATTTTGTTACCTGACCTATAAAGTCATACGCCATAAAGCTTTCCTGCATGTCGTCCATATAGTGCTCGCCCCTGCTTTGGATCACCCGGTATTTCTTGTCGTAATAGACGACTGACCGGAGAAAAACATTGTCGCCCAACACTTTCACTTTGCCTCCCGTGGCTTGCCCTTTGGGGATGGAGAGCAAATCAGTGCCGTTATTTATGCCGTTGCCATTATCAAACGCAAAAGAACTATTTCCTCCTGTAAAACTATACTTGTCGTAATAGCTTACTGAGAGGTAATTATATTCGCCGATACCCACAGGATATGATTGATCTGTATATCCATGATCTCCGCCGGTCCAGGTGCCGCTTAGATTTTCGTACATGTAGGGATTATTTGGATCACTATAAAAGGCATTAACCGCTGTCTGAACACTCGCCTGATCACCACTTTTGACGTATGTACCAGTCAACACCGGCCGGTTGAGTTGGTCGTATTTTGTAAATGTCCATTGGTTTGACAGCCTTTGGTTTCCATCCTGGGTGAGTACCAGGCGGTCCCTTTTGTCATAGACCATATAAACAGGATCGACCCCCGGTACTTTCTTTTCAATCATGCGCTGGCGGTCATCGTATTTGTAGGTAAAGAGGAACTTTTCTACCAATTCCGCATCGACAGGGTAAGGCTTTAACTCAAATCCGGTCTGTCCGGTAAACGTTGGAGAAAGGGTTACTGTAACTCCCGGACAATAATAATACGCCTGGGTTTTAGTTCCGGTCAATGAACCATCAGCCGTGAACACATTGCTTTCGTTGATATTCTCCAGTGATGTCCCAAGCTGGTTCATGGCTTCGGGTGGCAGTACTACCCGCAGGTTGCCAAAGTCGTCATACACATAGTAGGTGTCGTGAGCGGCATTGCTTTCGTAGCTGCGTTTCAGCACCACCCGGCCTTGTTTGTCTTTATACTCCTTTACTGTGCCGTCATTTATGTTTGTTTGTCCCGAATCCCAGTTTTCATCTTTGGTCACGGTCACATACAATTCGTTGGCTGCGTAATAAGTACTTGCGCTTAGTTTGCGATCGCCCAGGGTTGTGATTTCCCATGCATACACTTCGCCCGTACCATTGGTAGCATAGTCAAATTTTACGGCGTGGTCATTGTTTGCAATCACCTGGTCAGGTTGCCAGGCAGCGCCGGGGGCGCCTTGTTTCAGCACCCGGTTGAGTGGCGAAGGTTCAAAAATGGTCTGCGAGAAGGGGTCGGTATCTTTTGCTACATTGGCCGAAAGTGACGGAGGTGTATTTGGGTCGTAAAAATCATCCTGGTCGGCAGCGGCAGTCCCGACAAAGGCACCACTCGATGCTGCGGCCACATAGGGCAGGTATTTATACGGCTGCCTGCCATAGGCGTCATAGGCCATGTGCTGTACGATATCTTTGCCTCCCGGCGAAGCGGAAAACATAATGGCCTGGTTCGCCCTGCCCAATCCATCTACATATTGGATCGACCGGTTTACCTCGCTTACGGTTTTGCTCCCAATTTGGCTTTTGTCCGTGATGCCCTGCACCTTTACGGTGTGCTCCATTACATAGTTTTTGTCGGAGTTGGGGTTAGGGCTTTGTGCCTGAATGTTAGCAAAGATTAAAAAAGGTAATCCATTGAGTATGATAATTTTATATAGAGAAAAAGTATTCATTGCTTATTATTTTATTTTTTCATAATGATGAGCAGGTAGATGTCTAAATGGATAGTTTTTTACGCTTTAGGTACACATTATCCCTTGCATCTCTTATCTTAAAAAAAACATAGTAATCTCCTTTTGGTATAGGGCCCAACTTTAAAGCCATAATCTCTTTATCAATAAAAACATGATTGAAGAATTTGTCTGAGGATGCCAACTTTTTTTTTGATTGATCTTTACGCATTGTCTTAGTAATAACACTTTCATTTGTCTTTGAATCTATTATTCTTAAATACAATCTTTCTGCTTTTTTAATAATTCTTCTATCGATATAAACATTAAGATCATAAACCTTCCTACCATCCTTAAGCTTTTTTGTACTCACCTCAGACATCATTGAAAAATTAAGTATTTTTTGCCTTTCAGAGTTTTCTTGAGCCTGAGCAATACTTTTTAATGGAATAGTAAGGCCTACTAATAGAATTAGAGATATTATATATTTCATTTTGTTATATTTTTAAAATATGGTCTATTCAAGTTTTTAATAATATTTTGTACAATCGATTATCCGATAAATTCCGCTCCCCGACACCTGGATATCCGCCTCCCAGGGAGGTTGTCCTCCTGTCGGGCCTGCACTAGTTGAGCTTACTGAAATGGTCGCATTTCCACTTCCCGAAACCGGGCTGACATTAAGCCATCCATTACCATCATAGTAATACAAAGAAATTGTCCAGCTTATGTCTGATGTAATTGTAAAGGTTTTTGTAGTCACACCGGGAAAAGTCAGTGATGTTGTTGACACTTGCAACGTTGGAGTGTATCCATCCTGATCGATTGGAATATCTCTATCGAAAAATCCTGAACCATTAGCCTCAACTATGGATACTATACCGGTTCTGGAACTACTGCCACTATTTGATTGAACAGTCACCGAGACGGTTCCATTTCCAGTTCCGCTTGTTGGGCTTACACTAATCCATAACTGGTCATCGGAAACATTCCAGGATTTATCTGTGATAATATTGATGTTGGATGATTGAGTCGAACTGTTAAATGATAGACTTTCTGCCGATGTGGTGAGAATTTTCTGTGGTTTGTATTTGTAATCATAAGCTGCAACAATATTGCTGTTATAATCCTGCACATAACTTAATCTACCAAAATTGTCATAGCTATAGTATGATTTTATATCGTTTGGATCAGAGGTTGATGTTAATCCTCTACCCGGATCAAAGATATATGTAGCAATTTGGGCATCTGGCAAGCTTTGTCGCAGTTGACTTATCTGTGTTGAAGAGAGATTCATTCCATTTTGGTCTAATGTGATACTGCCTCCCAGGGCAACTTCCACTTCTGAATAATCATTTCCTGTTATCTCTGCAACAGGAAATTGACCGTCATATCCCCAGATAATTGATTTGGTAATACCGCTTCTTGATGTAAACTCTAATACATTGCCCCGCCCATCGTATTTTGAAAATGATGCTTCTGTGTATTCTGCACCACTACCATATTTTCTGGTAATCGCATCTGGTTCATATACATTGGCATAAGGATTAATATAGTTCCTTTTTACCGTACTAATAGTTGTGCCAGATAATTTTGTCTCCTCTTTTACCGGATAAGCTATCATGTGTTTCTGAACCATCTCCGAATAAACCTGTCCTGAAGGAGTACTCTCATGCGGATACTCCGTAATTGATTCCAGTATTTGGTTTTTACTTGTTGACGTTATTGTCTTTGTTACTTGTTGGTGTAAATAGTTATCGAAACTATATGTGGTGGATTGCCCTGTATTAAAGGTACCATCGCTTTCATAGGTTAATACTTGCGTACTTTTCAGTTTCGAGTCACCAGTAATAATCCGATAATAGGTATATTGATACGAATCAACATCTCCTGGGTGACAGGCGTCGGGCATTCCGGTAAAATAATCATAGGCTGTATTATCTAAATTTATAATATTCTTTTTGACTTTCAGCCCGATAGAACTCTTTGTACTGTCAGAAAAAGCCCCATATGTATTACTTGTTTCCTGTACTAGAGTTTCCGTACTTCCGTCAATCTTATATACACTTTTTTTAAGTAATTGTCCTCTTTTGAAATGCTTGCTCTCAATCGCAGGAACCCCAATAGAATATGAGGAACTTAAATTATCCGTATAATCACTATAATTATAAATGGTTTTACCGATATTACTACTTTCATCTCCCTCATATACTGTAACTTGAGAATAAACAACCGGCGAACCATCGTACGGTTCAATATTTATAGATGGGGTTGCAATAAAAGTCCTTTTGCGTTTTGTAGATTCCCCACAACTAGGAGCTGGATGTAAATATCTTTCAGTTACTTCACTTTGATATGAATAATTATTTAAAATAAAGTTGGCTCTACCAAAACCGGATTCATTCTCTCCGTATTTAATTGTTTTCACAAGCGGATTTGTATAACCATCTTCATAGCTTCTGATTTTTGCAATTCTTAATCCTCCGGCATATTTGGAATTTTGATTAGCATCCAGATATTTATTGGTTTCATATTCAAATTCAGTCCATCCACCAGTTGGATACATGATCTTTTCAAGTACCCAGGCTTTCATATAAGTGGAATCCGGATCACGACCATCTGTAATATTGCTGCCTATTGTAATGGTAGTTTGACTCGTGGTTACCGAACTCTGCCATGCTATGGTTTGTCTTGGAACAAGAGTATTGTTATTCTTATTATTAAAGTAGCCCCAATAATCACGCTCTTTGGAATTATAATCTGGCAGACTTTTTTCCATATTATAGGCAAAACGATATCGTTGAACAACAATCCCCATCTCGTCTCTTACTTGTAATGAATCCAACCTTAATCGTTTATCATTTGTGCTTTCAAAATAATGTTGATAGAATTGTACAGTTTTTGAAAGCATATATGAACCAGTTTCAGGGTCAATTCTATAGACCTTTACCGCATCAAGCCTATTTTGTTCTGAATATCCATCTTCACGGCCAGTAGCTAATGTAAATTCAACCTTACCAAGTGGATAATCAATTTGCGATAAGACCTGCTCCGTAGAATAAATAGATTGTAACGATTGACTTTCAAGCCCAAGATGGGATGAAAATGTACCAGGAACTTTATTATCTACCAAGTCATCTACTGTTATGATATCACTCACATCAGAATAAGTATTGCCGGATGTTTGGGTGTAAGTGAACTTGATTGTATCCTGTTTTGTTCTAGAAATTATCTCAGATATTTTCCAGGCAGATCTTGTAGCAAAATTTTCATTGAAGTTTGAACTGGCTTCGAATATGGTATCGAACTTGTAGTTGATTCCGTATTGATCAAAGGCATCAAATTTTAAATCCCAGTCATTGACAGTATAGTTAAATTTTACAGGATTATATGGGATCATTACTTTGGCATAGTTATCCCCTTGATTAAATAAAAACTTACCAGACATACTACCAATTGAATAGGAGTATATATCTGGCTCAGTGTCTTTTATTCCACGGTTAACTTCATTTAAATACAGTAATCCACTTTCTGAATAAGTATCAATGGAGCTAGCAATTGTTGTACTATTCAGATATCCTTCCGGGTTTTCATCGGGTTTGCTCATCACCTGTCTGGTAATTGTACCACCAGCTTGTAAAGCCCATCCCAATCCTACTAGACCTGCCCTGTCTGTAACTTTGATGCCTGAGGGATGGTATTTTATAACTATAGGTACTCGTATATCTTTAACAACCACTTCATGTATTGGTATATCAATATTTACCAATCCTGTAAAATGGCTTATCGGGTAGTTCCCAAATCTTCCCAACTGAGCCGATTCAGGAGCCGGAGGTGTTACATTCGGGATCAATTGCTCATTGCTACTTTGACTAAAAATAAGTTGGTGTATAAATAGAAGCAAAATAAAGATGCCTCTGGTTAAAAAATTCCTGTATCTCATGATAACTTTTCTGTATTATGTGCCTTTTTAATTTCGCTTTATATTCTCAAATCCTTACCTGCTTTTATATTTAGTTTGCTTTTATATGCGGTTCCATTTTGTTATAAGTAAAATTGTTTCTTCTTTATTTCATTTTGATTCCAATTGTTCAATCCTATTCTCTTGCTGTTTTGCCGTTTCAGCTAATTCTTGATTTTCATCTTTTAACAATTCCAATTCCTTCTGCTGTTTAATGACATAAAGCGTCAACTCCTCTACCTTCCTGAGCAGCATATCATCCATCTCACCAAGGCCTACTCCATTTTCCTTAAACTGTTCGGTAGAAGGGATATCGGGAAGGTGTTTGTTTTCTTTGATGTAGGTTTCTACTTCTTCGATAGGTTTGAGCTTATAGTCAGGCTCGAAGACGTAGTCAGATGAAGGGACGATTTGGACTTTGATTTCTTCTGCGAGGATAATACCATCGACTACCAATTTTTCAGTGGGGTTTGTGTTTCCGATACCGACATTGCCAAGCGTATCAATAGACATTGCCTCAAGCAATGATGAACCAATCATAAATTGTAGCTGATCATTCCCGCTATCCTTCACCCTGATGTTAGCAAATCTTTGGCCATTAACACCAAACATCAAATTTGGATTTAGATTATCATCCGCATCCAAAAACATGGTTGACCCGTTTCCATTAGAGTCTTCAAATACATGTAAATTTGCATCCGGATTGGGAACACCAATTCCCAACATCGTACTTTCAAAATATGCGTTTACAAATCCATCACCACCTTCAATTGTAAAATGAAGGTTTTCAGACCCACCTTGAGCTGAACCAGTTTTAATTGCCACTTTTCCATTCGGAGTTCTATTTGTTAAATATGGATAAGATAAATTATTGCTTAAATCAGCTCTTAAAAACCACCTACCTCTGTTTATTGCCACACCTCCTTCAACAGGTTGAAATAATAAAAGGCCAACATCACCAGATCCTTCACCAAGAACATCAATACCACCATTAACCGTCAATTGCCCAATAGGCAATGTAGTACCAACACCTAATTTTCCTGTCGTATAATTATCACCACTCTCGCTCCATTGGGCATAAACAAAACAGGGAAGCCCGATAAGCAATGCATTTATTAATAAGAATTTCATCTTCAGATTATTTATTAGACAGAATAAGTTCTTTTACAATTTCCTCTAGTTGATCAACACGTTTAGATTGCTGCTTCAATTCCTCGTTCTCCTTCTTCAACTCAATCACATAAAGTGTCAGTTCTTCTACCTTTCTCAGCAACATATTATCCATCTCTCCAAGGCCTATACCATTTTCTTCAAACTCTTTGGCGGAAGGTATATCGGGAAGATGTTTGTTTTCATTAATGTAGATTTCGATTTCGTTAATTGAGCGAAGATTATAGTCAGACTCAAAGACATAGTCGGAAGCAGGAACACTTTGTACATTGATTTCTTCAGCTAAAATTTTTCCATCAACTGATAGTGCATATCCAGTTGGAACCGAGGTTGAATTCACAGCTAAATTTCCTTTTATGTAACTTTGCCCAGTTCCGTCAACTTCGAGAAAGTTACTTGTTTTCATTGCCCCATCATGCTCTATTCTTAATCTTTGCGAATAGCCAGAGGATTCAACGACAAATATTGGTTCCCCAGAAGAAGGATTGGTTTTTGTACGAAGTACAATCCCATAATTTTCACCTGATGCCTGGTCACCAAAGTAATGTTCCGTGCCATTTCCATCAAAAATTATTAAATCGCCATTTGAAGATCCCAGGTTGATGTCTAATCCAGAACCATCTCGTGAATTAAGACTATGGGTGAAAATGGCTCCATTAGCATCGGCAATTTTATATCCTGTACTGTAAGTCCCTCCGGTGTTGTTATTAGGATTGCCAACTTTAATAGAGTTATCTTCAGCATTTACAATCAGGGAAATTCCGTATATTATATTATTCCCGGATGTCCCTTTTTTTGCTGCATTTAGGCTTATATAACCGTCTCGTCCATGAGCGCCCCAAAGCAATTCAGCAGCACCATCGTTTGTAATAATATACTTTCCGTCATTGTCAATCCCCAATTTGATGGACATGTTGCCCAATCCATCATTCATGGTCCAATATCCGGTAAAATCCCCTCCACTATCTTGAAGGGTCATCATTACCTCATTTAACCTGTTGATCGTTATTGTTTGAGAGTTGACTGTAGTTGCCACAGTAAAAGCAATTGCAAAAATAGTCAATGGTAAAAAAGTAGTTTTCATAGTTTTAATTTTAATTTTTTAAATCATTGATGATTCGATTTTGTGATTCATTTTCAGTTTTTAATTTTTTTATTTCTAACTGTTGTTCAATCACATAAAGCGTCAATTCTTCAATTTTTTGTAAGAGTAAGGCATCCATTTTCCCAAGGCTAATCCCATTTTCTGCGATGTCCTTAGCAGATGGGATATCCGGTAGATGACCGTTATTGTTTATGAAAACTTTTACCTGATCAAGAGATTTGAGGTTATAATTTGACTCAAAGACAAAATCGGACCAACCTGTGGCTACCTTTACTTCGGTCGCACGGATAGTGCCTAAGACATCAAGTTTAAAGTCGGGAGTAATCGTACCGATGCCTACATTGCCATTTCTTCCGGAACCATTGCCAGTTGTTAAAAGTAAATCGCCATCAGACTGAAATATTATAGGACTCGTATAACTGTTTCCATCGTGAGAGTATAGTACAAAATCACCCGGAGCACTACTCCAAGAATCAGTTCTAAAACTCCAATTCCAATATTTTGCTCCTCCAACAGAATTATTATCACTCGGTTGAAATTTCAAGTCTCCAACTGCATATACAGATGTACTAGGTCCACCAAGTTGAATTCCCGTTCTACCAGTATGTGTTACATGCAATTTACTTGCCGGCGTGTTAGTCCCGATACCAACAAACCCATTGCTGTTTAAAATTGTCAATCTGGTTGATCCATTTGTTTTCAAAAAAAAATTATTCGTTGAGTATGAGCTAAAACCTCCGGTAAGAGTGTAAACATCTTTATTGAAAATGAATTTTGGTCTATCTGTGTATATATGTGCCCAATTGGAATTATTTGGGCCAATATCAATGTATCCTTCGGGTCCAGAAAAGCGTGCCTTCCAGCCTGTTGAATACACATGTAACTTGTGTGAGGGAGTATTTAATCCAATTCCAACATCACCGCTATTATAATAAATATCACTCCCGATTGTTGACCATTGTGCATTTACATACAAGGGCATAATTAGTATGGGTATAAAAAAGAAAATTTTTCTCATCTGAACTTTAACTTTAATCATGGTAATTTATTGACATGCAAATAACTTCTGCAGGTGAACATATCTTTATTAAATCTTTAGAAATGGAGGAGTTGATATAGTATTTCCATCCATTGATAAAGAACATTATTATTTCGTGCAAAATTGGAGTGCTATCCGAATGGATATGTGTGTTTGAAATTGGAAGAAGCACATTCTTTATACTGGTGTAAATATGGGATGTTGAGTAGGAAATAACATTTCGTAAGTCCTCCCTCCAGAATGATTCCAGGCTTTTATTTTTCTCTTGTTTATTGCACAAGTTAAATACTTGGCACTCGATAATTATCAATGTTATTAATGCATATATCTTTTCCATTTTCTCAAACTTTGAACACACTTATCCTGTCACAACCGAAATTGTGTTTACACAATAATTTCACCTCATGTATCCTCCGAAATTTGAAAACAGAATAAAAACCTCTTAAAAAATAAACAGGTGCTGTTTTCTTTAATAAAATTGATGTGGTTTAATAGATACCTACAATGGTTTGTCCCTTGTTGTTAAAAATTGGTTGTAAATATCTTATACAAACTTAAAACTAAAAATATTTAAAAGTCAAGTTATTTATAAATTATTTTTTCATGAATTTTTTTACTTTTTAGATTATCGTGTTAAACATTAATTCAATTTTCGCCAAATTTTATTCTCAAATATGATTAAACTTTCACTATGAGGATGTTGCGCATGGAGTGCCCGGTTATTTCGAAGTTTCCAACCGTTAATTATTGACATGGAAATGCTTATTTTTTTTGTTACTAGTTTTGCGAAGAAGTGAAACCAAAGGTGTTTTCTTCCAACTCACCTCCCTTCAATTAAGGAAAATCCCATCCGTTTCACCAAAAAATCTTGAAAACTTTGAATAAAAACCCTTTGCGCTGGCTGTGCTGTTTTTATCCAAAGATTTCGCTTTAGACTACTCATTTATTCACATATTTTTCATATAAAGATCGGATGTTGGCCTGATACAGGTCAAGTGACAACGGCATAAAACCCGCCCACTTTCCCGTTGCTTGTTTATTCCGTTTCCTCTTGCCTTTAATCCCACCCTTTTGCTCACCCGCTCATTCAAACATCCGGAGTGGACATTAAAATTAATGTTTCACTTAAATCATTTTATCATGAAAACTTCATCTCATATTGACGTTTGCCGACTGGTCACTGACCTGATTATTGAAAAACTTGAACAAGGAGTTATCCCCTGGAGCAAACCCTGGAATGACTATGGCCCTGCAGTCAACTACATCTCCCGAAAGCCTTATCGCGGGATTAATCAGCTTATTTTAAATGGGTTGCATGTGCGACCATTCTATTTGACTTTTAGACAGGCTAAAGAACTTGGAGGTCGAATTAAAAAGGGTTCCCAGTCTATTCCTGTTGCTTATTGGAATTTTACCTATCGTGATAACGAAACTCAACGATTCAACAGCTTATATCCAGGGTTGGTTAAACAAGCTTCGAAATGAAAAGAAGTTCATTGTGGAAGCATCTGATAAAGCTCAAAAGGCTGTTGATTATATATTGAATAAGGAGGCTTCATAGTCTCTTTTTCCTTCGCACGGGAAAACCATTATGTAATTCCCGCATCCAGCCTGCTTCCAAAAATCACATAACCATTTTCCTGGGGCATGGAAGAGTTCATCAGTTCCTTAAGCTTAGTCATTAAAAGATTTCAGCAGTGAATGTGCTCAATAAAAATGCTCGGGGAAAAGGAATTCAATATATAAAAATTTGGTCGCACGGACGGGCTGTCGCTACTCGCTTGTCAGCCGTAAAGGAGGGCCTGCTTCACACAAACCTGCTTCGGGCTCAGACAGACCGCTCCATCTTTTGGATTATCGAAGCCTTGGCGAAGTAATCCCTGGCGCAACATCGACCTACAATCAAACTCGGAATGTCTAACCACACTAATTATAAAACAGGCAATCCATTGATATATAAAGAGTATGAAAAGCATGTTGCCAAAACAAAATCTGTCAAAATCAAAAAAGCCTTCATCGATGTGAAAGTTGTTGAAATCTTGTAAGTAATTAAAAATCTTAATCTAAGAATGGAGCATTGGTTTTTTTTAATGTAATGATTTATCCTTACTCGTGGCAAGAGAAAACCATTATATAATTCCCGCATCCAGCCCGCTTCCAAAAATCACATAACCGTTTTCCTGAAGCAGGGAAGAGATCATCGGTTCCCAGGATTTTTACCAAGGCTAAATCCATCCCTATTAAAAAATCCTGAAAACTGCTGAACACTTCCAAATTGACGTATTTAATGGTTAACTCAATGGAGAGTATTTCAATAAGAAGAAATGAATTTCTACTTTAAAATATGCAATTTCTTATCAAAATGACTCCCAAATTTTGTAGAGAAATTGTAAGAATGGATTTTGATTTAAGTTTATTTCAATAATGTATACGGAAGGATAAATACTTAAAATAGTTAAACAATATAATAGGTTATGATACCTTGAACCAAGATTTTTATTTTATAAATATTATTGTATTATTTGGAGTTATTGGACAGGTTTTAATAACTTTAAATTGATTTTCAATCTATATATGCCCAAAAGTGATCTATTTATTTCCGAAGAAAGTGGGAAGCAGATTTTTTTAGATAAAAACACTGCAAGTAGCAATACTCAGCAAACAGATAGAGAACTCTGGAATGCATTTAAAAAAGGAAGCCTAATTGCTTACAAATTAATTTACGATCAAAATATTGATTTATTGTTTAAATACGGGAACACCATCATTCCTCATTCAGATCTTGTAACAGACTGTATTCAGGACATGTTCGTTGATTTATGGGACAAAAGGTTAAAGTTAGGAAAGGTGAATAACATTAAAGGATATTTATTCATTAGTTATAGGAGAAGACTATTGGATCTATTGAAAAGGGAAAAGAATACACTTAATATTGAAAATATAGATTGCTTAAAAATTTTTGTCTCGGACCCAATATTTGATATTAATATAAAGGACGAACAAATTGAATCAATAATGTCGGCTTTGAATGCACTCACTTGTCAAAAGAGGGAGGCAATTTATTTAAGGTTTTTCAATGATCTTTCATGCTCAGAAATTGGCGAGATTATGAGAATAAAAACACAGTCTGTATATAATTTAATAAGTTCGGGTCTAAAAATTATTAAAGAGGGAATAATTGTCCTTTTATTTTTTATTATTCTCAATCAGTTAATATAAAACTACATAGTACTTCTGTTTTAGTTTAATTCTCTATCCTCTCAGATTAAAATGCAAATTTTTTAAAAAGGATAAGTAGGTTTTCACTATTGGGTTGTCTTAATAATAAACACAAATCAAATTTAAATGACCAATAGAGATCAGATAGTAAGAGATTTAATAAAAGACGAGTATTTTCATAAATTGATAATAGACCCTGATCAGGAATGTATCGACTTTTGGAATAATTGGGAAAATGAACTTTTTGAAAGAAAAGATTGCGTTAACAAAGCCAAGGCGGTTTTATTAGCTTTTAAATTTGAAGCAGACTCTATATCTCATACGAAAAAAAATAAACTATGGGATAGTATATCTGATCAGATAGAAATAGCATCATTAATTAAAAAAAGACAACAAAAAGATACGTCTCGACAATTGTGGTATGGTATTGCTGCTGCTGTAACTTTATTAATGATTGTATTTTTTACCTACAATAGGGTTAGGGTTGGACACAACGAAATAACAGAATCCAAAATAGTTTTAATGGAGAAAGAAGTACCAAAAGGTAAAATATCATCATTAGAATTTGAAGATGGAACTATTGTTAAACTGTTTTCAGGCAGTATAATCAAGTATCCAAAGAAATTTAGTCGACATATTAGAGAGGTTTACTTGGAAGGCGAAGGATTTTTTGAAGTCGCTAAAGATACAAACAGACCTTTCATTGTCAAAACAAATAATCTTCGAACAACAGCATTAGGGACCTCATTTAATGTTAGAACTTTTAAAAACATCAACAAATGCAACGTTTCATTAGTAACTGGGAAAGTTAAGGTTGAAAGGTTGGACAAATTGAGTGATGTAGTAAATGAAGTGATATTGTTACCGGGTGAAGAAGTGGTTTTTGTGAATGAGGGAGTTGATAAAAAGCAATTTAATATGGAAGAAGTTGTTTCCTGGAAAGACGGTTATATCTATTTAGAAAATAAAAGTTTTGAGGAGTCTCTTGAAATTCTTGAGCGTTGGTTTGAGATTGATTTTGAAGTGAAAAATATTAGAAAAGCAAAAGGGAAGATAGGAACTGGAAAATTTAGAAATCAGAGCCTTAAAAATATTCTACAAATAATGGGCTATAGTTTTGATTTCAGTTTTGAAATCAATGATAAAAAAGTAATTATAAATCTTTAAACAAAATAATAATGAGAAATAATACTAGCTAACGAAAAAACCCCCGAATGTGGCGCATTCGAGGGATATTGTCGTTCCTGAAAAACACGTTCATCAAAACAGTATTTCAGGAGCACTTAAAAATCTTGTAAAACGAAAAGTTCCACAAAACTGGACAAAGTTATGAAATTTAAATTATTACAATTAATTATTATGGCCATAAAATTATCTACTTATGGTTTAGTACTACAGATTTTTGTTCTGGGAGTACTTTATGCAAGTGATTCAAATGGACAATACAAAAGTGCTAGTGAAACTTATGTTGATGTCAGTTTGGAGGAAAAAACGGTTGGTGAAATCTTTAAAATGATAGAATATAGTACCGATTTTACTTTCTATTTTATTAAGACGGATTTTGATGAAAATCAAAGAATAAGTTTGACGCCAGCAGGTGAAAAATCTGTAGCAGATATATTACTTGAGATCTCAAAATTATCTAAGCTTAAATTCCGGCAAGTTAATAATAGTATTTCCATTTCTCCGATTTCAAGGTCGGATATTAATAATGGAGTAGAAAGGTTAAAAGTAGAAATAGCAGATTTCGTAATTACCGGAAAAGTTACCACGGAAGATGAAAGTGACGGGCTTCCCGGCGTCAACGTTTTACTGAAAGGAACAAATGTTGGCACAGTAACAGATGTAAATGGCAGTTATACAATTTCAGTTCCCGATGAGAATTCAGTGTTAGTATTTAGTTCTATTGGCTATGTTAGTGAAGAAGTGGCAGTAGGTAATAGAACGGTTATAGATGTTTTTTTGGTAGCAGATATCACTGCACTTGAAGAAATTGTAGTAATCGGCTATGGCACCCAGCAGAAAAAAGAAGTTACCAGCGCCATAGTAAGTGTTCAGGAGGATGAGTTTAACAAAGGAAATGTTAATCGTGCAGCTGAACTATTACAAGGAAAAGTGGCAGGTCTTGATATTGCAAGACCAGGAGGAAATCCAAATCAACCATATACCATAAGGTTAAGAGGTTTAAATACGATTGGGGCGAATTCAGAACCGCTAATTGTCATTGATGGTATTGTAGGTGGGGAGATAGATGCAGTAGACCCTAATGATATTAAATCTATTGAAGTTTTGAAGGATGCATCTGCAGCTGCAATCTATGGTACAAGAGGTAGTGCCGGTGTGTTAATTATTACTACTAAGTCAGGTAAAGGCGGATCTGGAAAACCGACATTGGATTACAATGGTTACGTGGCCTTTGAAAAAATTTCAAATACGATAGACATTGCTTCAGTTGATGAATTTTTAGAATTAGGTGGGCAAGATTTTGGAGCCAGAACTGACTGGATGGATGAAGTTACCCGAACAGGTTTGTCAAACGTACATAATATTTCTATATCTAATAGCACCGATGGTTTGACTTATAGAGCTGCCATTAATTACAGAAGTATAGAGGGAGTTATAAAGGACGCGGCAGAGTTTAAACAATTTAATGCAAGATTTAACGTAAGTCAAAAATTTCTGGACGATAAATTAACAATTAGTGCCTTAGCCGCATTGACATCAAAAGTGAGTAATTTAGGATATCAGCAGACACTTGCCTATGCCCTTACTTTTAACCCAACAGCGCCGGTTCTTGAGAATAGATCGGATGTTGATTTGGGTGGACGTGATCCTAATAAATGGGGAGGATATTTTGAAACGCAGGTTCAAAACAGGTTTAATCCGGTAGCAATAAATGCATTGAACACCAATGAACAGAAATTAAATAGATTGGTTGGTAGTTTGAGCGCTGATTATGAAATAATTGACGGCTTGGTACTTGCTGCTATTTATACACTTCAAAGAGGCAGTATAATTGGTGGTGAATATTCCAATTCAACTGCCTGGTTCGGTTCCGGTAAAGATGGTTATAATGGCACAGCCACTAGAAATGCCTATGATGACACAAATCATCAATTTGATGGCACGATTACCTATTACGGTGAAAAAGGAGGGCTCAACTATAATCTTATAGGTGGGTATTCATATAACTATTTTTCATATGAAAATTACTTTGCCAGAAATACTGATTTTATTTCAGATAATTTCTCATACCATAATTTAGGAGCAGGGAAAGGACTGACTACTGATGGTGGGATTAAAGACATGGGCTCGAGGAAGGAGGAGTCAAAATTGGCAGCCTTCTTCGGAAGAGCTAACTTTAATTTTTCTGATGGTTATTTTCTTTCTGCGAGTTATAGACGAGAGGGGTCTTCAAAGTTTGGAGCTAACAACCGTTGGGGAGATTTTTGGGCGCTTAGTGGAGGAGTGGATTTCGCTAATATTTTGGATTTATCCTATTTTCAAGCGCTTAAGCTTAGAGCAGGTTATGGGGTAAATGGAAATCTACCAAATGAGTACACCGCATATCTTGTTACGCTAGGTACTTCCCCTGGAGGTTATGCGAACGGTGAATTTATTCCATCTGTTGCGCCGAGAACCAATCCAAACCCTAATCTTAAGTGGGAAGAAAAGGCAGAATTAAATATCGGGGTGGATTTCACATTTATGCAATCAAGACTCTCAGGGTCCATCGACTATTTCACAAGAGATACAAAAGACTTGATAAATTGGGTTGGAGTTCCAAGTCCTCCAAATCAAGTAAATACAACTTTGATGAATGTTGGCCAAATCCAAACCAATGGTGTAGAGGTACAGTTGTTTTTCGAGGCCATTAATAAAGGTGATTTCAGGTGGAATATTGGTGCTACCTATGCAACTGCCAAGACCAAACTTATTAAATGGAATGCAAACGAAGAGGTAGTTGATCTATATGGTGGTAATCTCGGCGCACCTGGTCTGAACGGAACGCTGGTAGTAAGGACGTCAGAAGGTGAAGAATTAGGACAATTGCTGGCTCAACCATTTGTGCGATATGAAGATGGTGTTGCTGTAATGCTGAATCTTGATGATACTGAAACTACATTAATTGACCGTGATGAGTTCAGGGTAGTCGGTAGCGCATTACCAGATTTTACAGCAGGATTGACAAACACATTTGTTTATAAGAATTTTGATTTAAATATTTTCTTCAGAGGGGTTTTTGGTCACAGTTTGGCTAATGTTAGTAGAGCCTATTTTGAGCATCAATCAGTGGTCGGCAGAGGAAATATAGTGAGGACGGATGGATTTTCTTTAGATGATACCCAAAGCGAGGCATGGCATTCTAATTATGTAGAAAACGCATCTTTTGTGAAATTAGATAACCTTTCGCTCGGATATAATTTCAATTTAAGTGAAAGTTCCTCATTCAGAATGATCAGAGTGTATCTGACAGGTCAAAATTTGGTGACATTTACCAATTACATGGGTGGAGATCCAGAAGTTAGATACTATGATACCGGAGCAATAGCCGAAGGTAACAGAAACCAAAGTTTTTCTGGGAATAACCTATTTCCTGGCGTGGACAGAAGAGTTACCTATCCACCCACCAGGACGTTTACAATTGGTGTATCAGTCGGTCTTTAATTCAAGTTGGATTTTAAAATATAATGAATATGAAAAAGATTATAAGTATATGGATGATTGTAATGAGCATATCTGTTATGCAATCATGTACTGATTTGGATCCTGAAGTATATAGTCAGATTCTTCCAGAGGAATATTTTGAGAATGAGCAACAATTATTGGCTTTTACAGCCGCAGCCTATACTTCTTTAGGTGGATATTGGAATAATGAGATTATTCTTGGTGATGCTGTATCTGATGTGTCAACCGTACCTATCAGATCAAATGGAGGATGGGATGATGGTGGTATTTGGCCAAGATTGATGAGACATGAATTCACATCCCTAAATAATGTAAGCGGTGCCTGGAATTTGGCCTTTAACGGTGTAGCCACCTGCAATCGGCTTATTGAGTTTTTAGAACTACAAAGTGATATTGACCCCAGTGTGATTGCAGAGCTCAGAGCTTTGAGAGCGTATTATTTATGGTTTGGACTCGATCATTTCGGAAATATACCTGTCGAATTAAGATTTGCAGAGGCTGATCCTAACCCAGAACAATCGACCCCAGCAGAAGCTTTTGCAGCTGTAGAATCTGAATTGTTGGCAGCTATTCCTGATCTTAAAGAGAATAAAGACATCTCGACCTATGCCAAGATGAATAAATGGGTGGCTTACATGACGCTTGCTAAATTGTATATTAACGCAGAACGATACGAAGCAGGTAAGCATTACACTGAAGCTGCAGATGCTATCGATAAAATAATTGAGGCCGATAAGTATAGCCTTGAAGGAGGATATTTTGCCAATTTTAGAACTGAAAATGAAGGTTCCTCGGAAAATATGTTTGTTGTGCCTTACGATAGGACTGTATTTGGAGGATTTAATTTGCCACATCAGGCTTTACATCAGTCTGCCGGTGCAACTTTTGGTTATTCTTCAGCGCCATGGGGTGGATACAGTATTCAGGAAGATTTTTATAACTCTTTTGATGCTGAAGATAAGCGACGTGGGATGTTTATTGTAGGACAACAATATACACAGGCAGCAGGGCCTACATGGACAAATGATGCTGGATTTTTCTATGCTAATCCAAAAGATGAGTTTAAAGTATATAATTGTGATGAGGACTTTAACGGGTTTAGCCCCGGAGAAAGAGAACAGCTCGGATGGCCGCCAAACAGCGATGGCGATAATTTAGATGCTGCCTGCAATATTTTCATTACACCTGATTATAAATTCACGGTGGGGGAAGAAGGTGTCCGCCCTAATATTACACCATATCGCCATGGTGCAAGATTTGGTAAATTTGAGCTTGAACTGAATGCGCCTCCTGGTCTGAATAATGATTTTCCTATTTTTCGTTATGGTGAGGCTTTACTCATAAGAGCTGAGGCACTTTTCAGGGCAAATGGTGATAATGCTGAGTCTCGTATGTTGGTGAATCAGATCCGGGAAAGAGTTGGATTGGATCCAATGGCATCGTTAACACTGGATGATATATATCAGGAGCTGAAGAAGGAAATGGCCATAGAAGGAAAAGGAAGGGAAATTACCATCAGGTTTGGTCACTGGGAAGATGAGTGGATGTTAAAAACGGATAGTGATCCTCGTAAGAGATGGTATCCAATCCCTCAGGAGCAAATTGATGCAAATCCCAGATTAGTTCAAGTTGAATATGTTTCCGGAGGATAACATTAAATAAATTAGTATAAGGGGTTTTCTCAATTATTGAGGCACCCCTTTTTTTTAGTTTTTTTTTAAAATTTTATAAGGTATCGAAAGGCTCTGAATTTTTTATTTTTGATAGATTGCCACAAAGATTAGACCCAATGGATTTAATCTTTGCGTGTTTTGAATTAGAGTTGATACAATTTGTGATATTCAGTGTTTTAGTATAGCAGCAATCATTTTGTTTATAGTCATTTTATTTAAAAAGGTTGACCATTTGATTTTAACATTTAAATGCTATGTGTAGAAATGCTCTTTTGGTCTTTGGGCTATGGTTTTGGTTTGTTTCATGCAAGCAACCAGCAGAATTAAATGATCAAACATTATTTTCATCATTGGATCCTTCAAGCTTGGGGATTGATTTCAGGAATGATCTGAGCTATGATGAAGAATTCAATGTGTATCTATACAAAAGTTTTTATAATGGAGCAGGTGTTGGGCTTGGTGATATAAACAACGATGGTCTTTTAGATATTTTTTTCTGTGGCAATCAAGTTGATAATAAAGTCTATTTGAACAAAGGAAATTTTCATTTTGAGGATGTCACAAATACTACTGGCCTCGGGAGTCCGGGTGTTTGGTCAAACGGCGTCAGTATGGTCGATATTAATGGAGATGGCTGGCTTGACATCTATGTGTGCAAAGGAGGAAAGCCAGAAGGGAAAAATCGACATAATGAGCTTTTCATCAACCAGGGAGTGAGTGAAATCGGTGGCATACCAACTTTTATTGAGTCCGCTGCTCTATATGGCATCAACGATTTGGGACTGTCCGTACATGCAGCATTTTTTGATATGGATAGGGATGGTGACCTTGATATGTATCTGCTTAACAATTCTATTTATCCTTCTGATATTGTGATAGAGCCCAGGGAAGGATTGCGGAACCAAAGAGATCCTGGTGGTGGGAATAAACTTTACCGAAATGATGGTAATAACTTTATAGACATTAGCGAGGAGGCGGGAATATATGGTAGCGCTATAGGATTTGGATTAGGAGTTTCTATTGGAGATCTAAATAGAGACGGCTGGCAGGACATTTATGTGGCGAATGATTTTTTTGAAAGAGATTATTTATACATCAACAATCAAAATGGGACTTTTAATGAATCCCTGGTTGAACTAGTGCCTGAATCTAGTCAGGGAGCTATGGGTGTTGATATATCAGATGTAAATAATAATGGACTACCAGAAATATTTGTAACTGAAATGTTGCCAAAAGGTGATGATCGTGTAAAAACTAAGGTGCTATTTGATAGCTGGAACATGTATAGCTTTAAAAAAAATCAAGGCTATCACCGTCAATTCCCACGTAATTCATTTCTATTGAATAATGGAAAATCGGGTAAGGACACAGATATTTCGTTCAGTGAGATTTCCAGGTTATCCGGAGTAGATGCTACAGATTGGAGTTGGGGCGTATTGATGGTTGATCTTAATAACAATGGATTTAAAGAAATTTATATAACAAACGGTATTTTCAAAGATCTCATTGACCTTGATTATTTAACATTCCATTCCAATACGCGCGAACTTAAAATGACTTTCCGCCAAAAAGGAAAGATCATTACGGACTTGATAGATTTAATGCCCTCAGTCCCAATTGCCAATCATCTCTATACCCGTAAATCAGCTTTAACCTATGAAGACGTGAGTATAGGGTGGGGAACAAGTGATCCTGGTTTTTCAAATGGTGTCGCCTATGGAGATCTTGATAATGATGGCGACCTTGATCTGGTAATTAATAATATCAATATGCCACCATTTATCTATAAAAATAATTCATCGGAGATTTCAAATAATCATTTCCTGAATATTTCATTAGAATCAGACGGGAAGAATATCGATGGTATTGGAGGGCAGTTAACTTTATTTGCTAAAGGGGTTCAGTTTTTTCAGGAATTGTTGCCGATGAGAGGATCGATGTCAACGGTATCAAATAGACTTCATTTTGGTTTGGGAAATGTTGATTATATCGACTCTATAGAAATTATTTGGCCTGAAGGTGAAAAAGATTACCTCTTCAATATTCCTGCGGATCAATTTGTTGTATTCCGAAAATCTGAACTACAAACTAATTCAGAAAAAAACACAAATACACAAGCGAATGATGAGCAATATTTAGTTGATATTAGTGGAGACGGCAATCTCAATCATGTACATAAAGAAAGTGAATTTGTGGATTTTGATAGGGATATGCTGCTCTACACTATGATTACAAACGAAGGTCCAAAACTAGCTATTGGAGATGTGAATAAAGATGGATTAAATGATGTGTTTATAGGTGGGGCAAAAGGATATCCCGCTGCCTTATTTGTAATGTCTAAATCAGGGAGGTTTCAAAAAGCAAATACTGGTGTTTTTGAGAGGGATAAATCAGCAGAGGATACAGATGCAGCTTTTGTTGACATAGATGGTGATGGTGATGAAGACTTGTTAGTAGCAAGTGGAAGTTACGAGTTTTCAGGAAATTCATTTGCATTAGCAAACAGGATCTATAAAAATGATGGAAATGGAAATTTCAACGAGGTTCAACAACATATTCTTGGAAGCAAACTTGGTGCTACTTCATGTTTGTCAGTTAGTGATTTTGATGGCGATGGAGACCAGGATGTGTTTATTGGAGGCAGGGTAGTGCCATCTGCTTATGGTATGCCTGCGGATAGTTATTTACTGGAAAATGATGGGGCAGGTATTTTTAAAGATGTAACCCACACTATTGCCCCAAACTTACTAAAAGTTGGGATGGTTACAGATGCAACATGGTATGATTATGATAATGATGGCGATGAAGATCTTTTTATTTGCGGAGATTGGATGCCAATCAGAGTTTTTAGCAATGAAAATGGTTTTTTTACAGAGCGTACAAAAGAGTTAGGATTTTCACACACAAATGGATTTTGGAATACTTTGAAAAAGCAGGATCTGGATAATGATGGAGACCTCGACTTGATTGCTGGTAATTTGGGGCTCAACACACAATTAAAAAGCACAAAGAAAAAGCCGGTAACCATGTATATCAATGACTTTGATCATGATGGGAAATTGGACCATATTATTACTGTGTTTGATGGAGAAAAAGCATATCCAATAGCAACAAGGGGAGAGATCACAAGACAGTTGCCATATCTTAACAACAAATACCCAACTCATGAGGATTATAAAGAAAAAACTGTTGCGGATATATTTACACCAGAACAGCTTTCGGGATCCTTAAAATTGGAGGTGTTTGAAACAGCATCCATGATTTTCTGGAATGAGCATACACATTTTTCTGCCCAACAACTTCCCCTTCAAGCTCAATTTTCTCCTGTTTATAGCATATTAACCCTTGATGTGGATCAAGACGGACAATCGGAAATACTATTAGGTGGAAATCAACATAGAGCCAAACCGCAGACAGGTATTTATGCGGGGTCTTTTGGATCAATGATAAAGGTAAATAATAATCACCAATACGAGGTCATTCCATTCTTGAAGTCTGGATTTTTTATTAATGGAGAAATTCGGGACATGGAAAAATTATTGGTTAATGGTGAAAAACACATATTGATTGCCAGAAACAATGACTCATTAAAATTATTTAAAGTAAATCAACAATGAAAATGTCAATAGGGATGATTGCGGGTATGATAGGAATAGTGTTTTTGCTTTTCATGGGGTGTTCAAAAACTATGACGTATGAGGATGTGCTTGCAGAGGAGTTAGCTAAGGATGTTAGATATGATAGCTTATTCTATGGAATTCATTTCAATATGACGACACCCGCATTTTTAGATCACTGTTTTGAAATGAACCAGAAGAAAATTTTCTTTCAATATGGGGCCGGAAGTGAAGTAATTGTCAAATTTGATGAAGAATTCAAATTTCCTGTTGAATTTAAATTCTCCCCAAACCTTGAGAAACACCTGATCCAAAAACTTCAAGGCAGATTTTTATATATTGGCAGGAATCCATTCAATAATGAAAGAGGTTCTGACGTATTGATTTTAGATCTCGTAAGACAAATGGAAGTATGGTATGGAGGGCGTAAATTTATTAAGATATCTCCTGTTGATAAATGGCTCACAGATAGATATGTCAAGATTGACGGGAACCGGAAAATAACACTCGAACAGAACCTGGTTACGGGAGAGGTGCAAGTGCTTTTCGAAGATCTGAAAAGAATTTTATGATGCGAATTTTTGTTAGAGCGATTTTAAGATTTAGCGTATTCAGGTCATCAGGATTGTTCGTTTTTTTTGTCCTTATATTAACTTTTTCATGTAGCCAAAAAGAACAGAAAAGGACTCTTTTTGAACTTTTAGATGCAGACTACACGGGACTTGATTTTGAAAACACGCTCACTCACACCAACGAATTCAATATATATAAGTATCGTAACTTTTATAATGGAGGTGGGGTTGGTTTGGGTGATGTAAATAATGATGGTTTATTGGATATTTACCTAATTGCTAATTTACTACCAAATCGACTATATCTGAATAAAGGAAATTTCCAGTTTGAAGATGTATCAGACAAGGCGGGAATTGAGGGTGTCAGGGCATGGAGTACTGGTGTTTCTATGGTAGATATTAATGCCGATGATTGGTTGGATATCTATGTATGCAATTCTGGAGATGTCAAGGGAGACAATAAGCATAATGAATTATTTATCAATAATGGAGATGGTACTTTTACAGAAAAGGCAAAAGAAATGGGGCTCGCAGATGCTGGGTTCTCAACTCAGGCTACTTTTTTTGATTATGACAAAGATGGAGATTTAGATGTGTATCTTTTAAATAACTCATATCGTGCCATTGGGAGCTTCAACATGAGAAATAATGAAAGACAAACCCGGGATGAATTGGGTGGAGACAAGTTGCTGAGAAATGATGATGGTCAATTTATTGATGTGAGTGTCGAAGCCGGTCTTTACGGTAGTGTAATTGGTTTTGGTTTGGGTGTGGCTATGAGCGACTTGGATAAGGATGGTTGGTTGGATTTGTATGTTTCCAATGATTTTTTCGAAAAGGACTATATCTATATGAATAATAGAGATGGGACTTTTAGGGAGGAAATGGAGCAACAGATGCGTTCAATCACGTTAGCCTCCATGGGTTCTGATATTGCAGATATGAATAATGATGGCTTTCCTGATGTTTTTGTGACAGAAATGTTGCCAGAAGGTGAAGAGCGTTTCAAGACAACCATGACTTTTGAAAATTGGGATAAATATCAGTATAATTTGGAGCATGGTTATTACCATCAGTTCACCAGAAATATGCTCCATCGGCACAATGGGATCATTCCTGGAGTAGGAGTCACATTCAGTGAGGTTGGAAGGTTAGCCGGAGTAGAAGCTACGGATTGGAGTTGGAGCCCCCTCATCTTCGACCTTGATAATGACGGTCACAAAGACCTTTTTATAGCCAATGGATTAGCCCAGGACATTCTTAATCAGGATTATTTGCAATACGTTTCCAATGAAGAAGTGACGAGGATGGTAGTGAAAAAAGGAGGAGTGGATTATAGCCAGCTTATTGACATTATTCCAGTAAATCGAATTGCCAATTACGCATATGCTGGAGGCTCAGACTTCAATTTTACAAATAAAACTAAGGAATGGGGCTTGGATCAACCCAGCCATTCCAATGGAGCTGCTTATGGAGATTTGGATAATGATGGAGATCTGGATTTGATAGTCAATAATGTCAACATGCCATTATTTGTATATAAAAACAACACATCTCTGCAAAATGGGCAAAATAATTATCTGAAAATTGTTTTTAAAGGTGCGCATGGCAATAAATCGTCGGTTGGTACCAAGGTGACTATAAGGGGAAATGGAGAAACTTTTTATCTGGAACAGAACCCGATAAGGGGATTTCAATCCTCAGTAGATAATAGGTTAAACTTTGGCTTGGGAGATGTACAAATCATTGACTCCTTGGTGGTTGATTGGTACTATGGAAAGCAAACGATTTTAACAAAGGTAAAAGTCAATCAAACTTTGACATTGAGCGAAAGGGAAGCCTCAGAAAAAGGGAAGGATAACCAAGCTAAGATATTTGATCCGCTCTTCCGTGAGGTAAAATCACCATTAGTTGATTTTGTACACGAGGAGAATGACTACGTTGATTTTGACCGTGACCGCCTGCTATACCACATGAAATCTACTGAGGGACCGAAGATTGGAGTTGGAGATGTAAACGGAGATGGCAGGGATGATTTTTATATTGGAGGCGCTAAGGGTTTTTCAGGTAAATTGTTTGTTCAAACAACTACCGGTAGTTTTAAAAACACCAATATGACCACATTTGAAAAAGATAAAGGAAGCGAAGATATTGGATGCTTTTTTACAGATATTGATCAGGATGGTGATCAGGATCTTTATGTGACAAGTGGAGGAAATGAAACATCAACTAATTCTTATTCATTGACAGACCGATTATACGTTAATAATGGTAAGGGTAATATGACAAGGTCACAACAGGTATTGCCAGCAGGTACGCCGGAAAGCACATCGACTGTAAAGGCCTGCGATTTTGATCAAGATGGTGATCTGGATTTATTTATTGGTGTGCGGTTGAGAAGCGGATTGATTGGTGTACCTCAAAACGGATACCTACTCCAAAATGACGGAAAAGGCGAATTCAAGAATATTACCCGTGAGGTAGCACCAGAATTACTCAATTCCGGGATGATTACGGATGCTGTATGGAGTGATTATGATCAGGACGGAGATGATGACCTGATGTTCCTCGGTGAATGGATGCAGATCAGACTTTTTAATAATGATGACGGCAAGTTCTCTGAAGTAACTAAAAAAGCTGGATTAGAAATTACAACCGGATGGTGGAATGCTCTTGAAGCAGCTGATCTTGATGGCGATGGCGATATTGATTTCGTTGCAGGCAATCACGGGTTAAACTCAAGATTCAGGGCCTCTGCTGAAAAGCCTGTTTCCTGCTATATCAATGACTTTGATCAGGATGGGACAGTAGAACAAATTATATGCGCCTATAAAGGAGATACATCTTACTTGCAGGTACTACGGCATGATTTTGTCGCGCAAATGCCCAGCCTGAAAAAGAAATATGAAAAATATGAATCTTTTAAAAACTTAACCATACAGGATATCTTTGCATCTGAACTTTTACAGAGATCCGTTGTCCATGAAGTAAACACACTGGAAAGCATAATGTTGATAAACAACGGTGATGGGACTTTTGAAAAGAAGAAATTGCCATATGAAGCACAACTTTCTCCTGTATATGCTATTTTGATTGAGGATCTGGATAAAGACGGTCAAAGTGATATTTTGTTGGGGGGTAATTTGTTTGAGGTGAAACCTGAAGTAGGTCGCTATGATGCCAGTTACGGGACTTTTTTAAAAGGAATTGGGAACGGAGATTTTAAATCGCTTCCTGCTTCGAAAACAGGTTTGGTTCTTGAAGGGCAAGTCAGGGATTTCTCATTAATAGATGTAAAAGGAAAGATATTGTTGATGGTTGCAAGAAATAATGCATCCCTGCAATTCTTCAATATTCAAATTGAAAATAAAAAATTTTAATGAGTTGGCTAACACATAAAATCTGGAAAATATTTTATTTAGGAGTACTCGTGCTCCTTTGTTTTTCTTGCGATGATCATCAACTTTTTCGTTCTCTTTCTGTAAGTCGCACGGGAGTGGATTTTATTAATGAAATTGAAGAAACAAAAAAAGTCAATATTGGACAAAGTCTTTTCGTGTATAATGGAGGTGGTGTAGCTGTTGGGGATGTAAATAATGATGGATTACCGGATATTTATTTTACTGCAAATCAAAATACTAACAAACTATATATCAATCAGGGAGGATTGAAATTTGAGGATCAAACCGAGATTGCAGGAGTAGGAGGAAGTACTGGGTTATCAAGCTGGACCACAGGTGTCTCTATGGTAGATATCAACAGCGATGGATGGTTGGATATTTACGTATGTCAGTTACATGGACTAAATGGCCTAAAGGGAGGCAATAAATTATTTATAAATAAAGGAGATGGGACATTTTCTGAAAGAGCCAGGGAATATGGTCTTGATGTTTATAGTTATGCACAACAAGCTGCCTTTTTCGATTTTGACCTGGATGGTGATTTGGATATGTACGTACTCAACCAGGCCATACATAATCCTAACTCATTCAAACAAGGAGAGCAGAGAGTACTTAGGGACAGTCTTGCAGGTGATCGTCTGTATGAAAATCAGGATAATTTATATGTTGATATAAGTAAGGAGGCAGGGATTTACGGAGGGTCAATGGGGTATGGACTTTCAATAGGTATTGGAGACATTAATAATGATAACTACCCTGACATCTATGTTTCAAATGATTTCCACGAAAATGATTACCTGTATTACAACCAGGGGAATGGTATATTTGAAGAAAAAATTAGAAAATCAATGGGACATTTGTCATTTTCCTCCAGAGGAAATGATATCGCGGACATCAACAATGATGGGTGGTTGGATCTCATTACGTTGGATATGAAACCTGATGATGAAAAAGTATTCAAAATGTCACTGTCATCTGAAGAGTATAACACTTACCAATCCAGACTCAACCATGGATATTACCATCAGTACCACCGGAATATGCTGCAAATGAATCGCGGTGATTTGTTTGGAAATGAAATAAAATTCAGCGAGGTAGGAGAAATAGCGGGAATTGCGGCTACAGATTGGAGTTGGGCGTCTCTTTTCGTTGATTTTGATTTGGATGGGAATAAAGACTTGTTTATAAGCAATGGAATTCCTCATAGGATCACAAATTTAGACTACCTCACACAACTGGATTCTGTTAACAATGATCGATTGTCAATGATCTCTCGATTACCTGTTGGAGAAACTTCTAATGTAGTTTATAAAAATACAGGAAGAAAATTTGTAGATGTATCAAAAGACTGGGGATTGGATTTAAATGGTTGCTCAAATGGGGCGACTTATGCTGATCTGGACAACGACGGTGACCTAGACCTTGTTTTAAATAATTTAGATGCACCTGCATCTATTTATGAAAATATGGTTTCCAAACAACCAAATCGAAACTTTATTAAGGTGAGATTAGAAGGTAAACAAGGAAATACGTTTGGTATTGGCACCAGAGTTTCAGTTTATGCATCAGGTGTTACCCAGATTCAGGAATTGTTTAATACCAGAGGTTGGCTTTCTTCTGTAGATTATTGCTTGGTTTTGGTGTAGGAAGCGCTGATTTAATCGAAAAATTGGAAATCAACTGGAAAGATGGCAAAGGTCAAGTTTTTAAAAATATCAAGTCGAATCAAACGATTTCTGTGAAATATACTGATGCTTTTAAAATGGATTCAAAAGCCAGAATAACTAGGTCTATAAAAACATTTGAACCCATATGCAAGACGAGTGGGATTGATTTTCAGCACAAGGAGAATGATTTTATTGATTTTAATTATGAGAAGTTAATCCCGAAAATGATATCACGGGAAGGACCAAAAATGGAAGTTGGGGATGTGAACAATGATGGACTGGACGATTTTTATATAGGAGGCGCCAAAAATCAACCAGGGAAATTGTATGTCCAAAAGAAGGGAAGTAAAAATATTTTTACGGAAGTAGAAAATAATATATTCTACAAAGACAGAGTCTATGAGGATATAGAATCCGTATTTTTAGACGTTGATCAGGATGATGATTTAGACCTGTATGTGGTAAGTGGAGGAGGTGAGCCATTTAAGGATTATACACTGTCCGACAGACTTTATATTAATGATGGGAAAGGGAAATTTAATAAATCTGATCAACATCCTCAGCTTGCTTTTAATGGTTCTTGCGCTGTGGTTGCTGACATTAATCAAGATGGTGCAAAAGATATTTTTGTAGGAGCCAGATCGGTCCCCGGCTCGTATGGGAAGTATCCAAGAAGTAGGATATTATTGGGCGATGGAAGTGGTAAATTATATGACGCTTCTGCCAGAGCCTTTGGTGATAGGATTCATCTCGGAATGGTGACTGACGCCGTATGGTTGGAAGAAAGTAAGGAATTGATTGTGGTAGGAGAATGGTTGCCAATTACTATACTAAGTTTTAGGGAAGGGAAAATAGAAGAAAAAAAACTAAAGAATACATCAGGTTGGTGGAATACGATCCATGCTGCTGATATGGATGGGGATGGAGATGAGGATCTGTTAGTAGGAAACTTGGGACTAAATTCTAATTTAAAATCCTCAATTGAATATCCGGTAAATCTATATGTCAAAGATTTTGATAATAATGGAAGCATTGATCCTATCCTAAGCTATTATCGCTATGGAGTAGAATACCCATATTATGGGAGGGATGAGCTGGCAAGACAATTGCTTGCTATAAAAAAAGAATACCCCACATATAATAGTTATGCGAATAGTACTTTTTCTGATATTTTTCCAATCGAAGAATTAAGAGGAGCAGGAAGGTGGCAAGCCAATATGTTTGAATCTGTCTATCTTGAAAATCAAGGTAAAGGAAATTTTACAGTAACCAAATTAGTGGATGAACTTCAAATAGCACCTATTTATGGTTTTGCAACAGATGATTTTGATGGAAATGGGAAGCAGGATATTCTTGCCGTAGGCAATTTTTATGGCAACCAGATAAACATGGGTAGATACGATGCATCTTATGGACATTTTGTGACAAAGAGTAAATCAGGAGAATGGGAGTATATAGAACCAGGTGATTCTGGGTTTGCAATTGATGGAGAAGCACGAGATATAAAAGTGTTGAATTATAGAGATGGTGATAGATTAATATTGGTAAGCAGAAATAATGCTGATATTCAAGTATTTAAAGTAAAAAAGGATTTCCATTGATTTTGTTAGTTTTAATTTTATAAAAAGACTGTAACAATATATGAAGGATAGGTGCGGTTTTTATGAATAGACTAAAACAAGTATTATTTCTCTCATGTGGCATGTATTGGGCTTTCACTTTCATCTCATGCAAGAGTGATACCAGAGAAACGTTGTTTTCGAAATTACCCGAAAGTAAAACACAAATTAATTTTGAGAATATCATTGAAGAGAATGATAGCATCAATATCCTTGAATTTTTATCAGCATATAATGGCGCAGGAATTGGTGGAGGTGATTTTAATAACGATGGCTTAATCGACCTGTATTTTGTGTCTAATCAGCAGGCTAACAAGCTCTATATGAATCGAGGCGACTTCAAGTTTGAAGATGTCACTAATAGAGCCAATGTTGAGGGTTTGAATGGGATAAATACTTGGTCAAATGGAGTGACGCTTATAGACATCAATGGCGATGGTTGGCTGGATATTTATGTATGCATGATGCATGGATATTTAGGGTTGGAAGGGGTGAATCAATTGTTTATTAATGAAGGTGATGGGACCTTTCGTGAAAGTGCTGGTGAATACGGCCTGGACTTTTCATCGTACGCACAACATGCTGCATTTTTTGATTATGACAAAGATGGAGATCCGGACATGTATTTACTCAACCAGGCTGTACATACCAAAGAATCTTTTAAGCCTGCTGATACAAGGCATTTTAGGGATTCATTGGCTGGAGACAGGCTACTTGAAAATGTAAATGGAAAATTCGTAGATGTCAGTGAGCAAGCTGGAATTTTTGGGGGCGCTATGGGATATGGGCTGGCAGTAAGTACGGCAGATATAAATAATGATGGCTGGTTGGATATCTATGTTTCAAATGATTTTCATGAAAATGATTATTTGTATTACAATCAGCATGATGGAACGTTTAAAGAAAATATTAAGGGGTCCATAGGCCATTTAAGCAAGTCGTCGATGGGAAATGATCTTGGGGATTACGATAACGATGGAGATATTGATATTATAACACTGGATATGAAGCCATCTGAAGAGGTGATTGCCAAACAGACAACTGGCATTGACCCCTATCCGGTTTATAAATACAAGTTAAAAGTTGGATATCATTTTCAGCATTCACGGAATATGCTCCAACAAAATTTGGGGCCATTATTTTTAGATAAGGAAGTTCAGTTTAGCGAAATTGGCCAGCTAATTGGTGTTTCAGAAACAGACTGGAGTTGGAGTGTGTTAATGGTTGATTTAGACAATGATGGCTTAAAGGATTTGTTTGTCACTAATGGCATTCCCAATAGGCCGAATAGTCTGGATTACAGGAAGTTTGTAAATAGTAATACAGAAAGAGCAGAGGCGACCCCTTCGCTGGAACTCATTTCATTGATGCCGGAAGGTAAGGCGGCAAATATAGTGTATAGAAATATTGGTGATAGGTATAAATGTGTTTCATCAGCATGGGGGCTTGATTGGAATGGTTTTTCAAATGGTGCAATATGTGTAGATCTCGATAATGATGGTGATCAGGATATTATTTTAAATAACCTCAACTCGAGGGCACATATTTATAGAAATCAGACATCTGAAGAAACCGGGAAACAATATCTAAAAGTATCCTTGCTTAAAAATGGTAATCGACATATCGGATCGGGAGCAAGGGTAATGGTTTCTAGCAAAGATATGGACCAAATTCAGGAATTAAAATCGACATCGGGGTGGCTTTCTTCATATGTTGGGGGATTAGTTTTTGGGTTTGATGCAGCAATTGAACAGGTAGAAGTAAAAGTGACCTGGTCAGATGATAAAGTACAGATTATTAATGTCGGACAATTAAATACAGACTTGGAAATAAAATATGAAGATGCCCAATTTTCAAATCTGGATGAGACCAGTAAATTTGAAACCACATTCAAAAATATATCAGATCTATCCGGGATTGAATTCACACATCGGGAAAACAAGTATATCGATTTTTCTATCGAGCCATTAATACCTCATTTTTTGTCAACTCAAGGGCCAAAACTTGCAATTGGAGATATAAATGGTGATGACATAGATGATTTCTTTATCGGAGGCAGTAAGCAACAACCAGGTAAAATTTTTCTGGGGAGACAGTCAAACCAATCCTTTTTCCGGGAAGGTAACAGTTCCGTTTTTGAGGGGCACAAGCACGGAGAAGATGTTGGCGCTGAGTTTGCTGATATAGACAATGATGGTGATTTGGATCTGTACGTTGTCAGTGGAAGTGGTGAGCCGGAAAAATCGTATGGAATTCAGGACAGACTTTATATCAATGATGGTACCGGTAATTTTACATATAAATCAGATGCCCTGCCGGATATAAGGTATAATGGATCATGTGTCGTTGCTATTGATGTAAATTCTGATGGATTTCAAGACTTATTTGTTGGAGGAAGATCTACACCAACTGAATATGGATTAGGTGGGTTTAGTAAGCTACTGGTAAATGATGGCAGGGGACATTTTAAAGATGAAACTGAAAAGTACCTGGGTAATAATGGAAGAATAGGAATGGTTACAGATGCTGCGTGGATATCACAGACCAGTGAACTTGTTGTAGTGGGTGAATGGATGTCTATTGGAATTTTTAAGTTTAGTTCTGAGAAATCAGAGTACACTGAAATACCAAATTCTTCCGGCTGGTGGAATTCATTGCTTCTCAATGATCTCGATAACGATGGAGATATGGATTTCCTTGTTGGAAATGCTGGTCTTAATACTGAATTGTTAGCTTCTCCGGAACATCCAATTGACTTATATGTAAAGGATTTCGATGGTAACTTAAGCTTAGATCCAATAATAGCTTACTATAAAAATGGGAAAAAGTGGGTGTATCCTGGACTTGATGAATTGACGAATCAGATGCCGGCAATTAGTCAAATTTTTCGCGTATATCGCAATTTTGCTTATAAATCGTTTGATGAAATTTTTCCTGCGGAACAGATTGAGAAAAGTATCCATGCTCAAGTGCAAATATTAGCCAGCGTAGTAGTGGAAAAAACTAGCGATGGATACAAAATGAACGAATTACCACTGATGAGCCAGGCGGCTCCAATTTTTGGCTTTACCGTTGATGATTTTAATGATGATGGGCTCAAAGATATTCTGGCTATTGGTAATTTATATGATAATCAGCCAAGCATCGGTAAATTGGATGCTTCATATGGAATATACTTAAAAGGTAAGGGAGATTTTAAATTTGAATATATAGAACCTTTGATTAGTGGTTTTATTGTTGGCGGCGAAGCCCGGGATATAAAAATATTGACAGCTTCCGACAAAAGTAAATTGATTTTGATAAGTAGAAATAATAGTTCTGTCTGTCTTTACAAGTGAAGATTAATGGATTTTTGTCTATAAACAATTAATGTGTTTAATAGACACATTTCTTTCATATTAAGGATCTAAACTTAAAAAAATGAGCCGATATTCTATTATTTCAAATCAAAAAATTTGGATTTCACTTTTTGTATTCAGTACAGGTTATTACCAAACCCTTTCTCAGGCACCAACAGCTGATTATCCCATCACTCCGGTCCCATTTACTGAAGTAAAGATTATAGATAACTTCTGGCAACCTCGGATAGAAACCAACAGAGAGGTAACTGTTCCATATACGTTTCAGAAAAGTGAAGAAACTGGACGTATTAGCAATTTTTCTAAAGCAGCCGGCCTAGAAGAAGGAGTTTTTGAAGGTATTTTCTTTAACGATTCAGATGTATTCAAGATTATCGAAGGTGCAAGCTATTCGCTTCAAGTAAATTATGACCCTGAATTAAAGAATTATCTTGATGAAATAATTGCCAAAATAGCTGCTGCTCAAGAGGATGATGGTTATTTGTACACTAATAGGACAATCAATCCTTCCAAAGCTGCAGATAAAGGAGGAGAGAAACGGTGGACAAATTTACGTATTTACCATGAACTGTATAATGTTGGTCATTTGTATGAAGCAGCTGTCGCGCATTATCAGGCCACGGGTGAGCGCACCTTATTAGATGTAGCCATTAAAAATGCAGATCTTATCGAAAACGTTTTTGGCCCCGGTAAAAATATGGGTGTTCCTGGTCACCAGGAAATAGAAATAGGGCTGGTTAAGCTATACAGGATTACTAATGACGAAAAATATTTAAACTTAGCAAAGTTCTTTATTGATCAACGAGGTAACGCGTCAGGGCACAATCTTTACAATGAAGATGCTCAAGACCACAAACCTTTTATTGAGCAGGAAGAGGCTGTAGGTCATGCAGTAAGAGCCGGTTATTTCTATTCAGGGGCCACTGATGTGGCTGCCCTTACTGGCACCAAAGACTATGATAAACCATTAAAGAAAATTTGGGAAGACATAGTGTATAAAAAGATATACCTTACTGGAGGTATAGGTGCTGAACCTCGTTTTGAAGGATTTGGCCCAGAATACGAACTCCCTAATGCTACGGCATATACCGAAACTTGCGCAGCTATTGCTCTTATGCTATGGAATCACCGGATGTTTCTTCTACGGGGTGATGTCAAATACATGGATGTATTTGAAAGAACCTTGTACAATGGATTTTTGGCAGGTGTATCATTTGAAGGCAATACCTTCTTTTACCCAAATCCACTGGAAGCTGATGGTGTAACAAAGTTCAATCAGGGAGTATGTGGCCGTTCCCCGTGGTTTGACTGTTCCTGCTGTCCGGTGAATGTGGTAAGGGTGCTGCCATCACTTCCCGGATATATTTACGCTATAAAAGGTGAGAATGTCTTTGTGAACCTTTTTATTGGCAACCAGGCTGAATTAGAGGTAAACGGCAAAAGGCTGGATCTTAGTCAAAAGACTAATTATCCGTGGGACGGAGAAGTGGAATTTACCATTAATAATACAGAGAACGTTCCGGCACAATTTAATATACGCGTACCCGGGTGGTTGCGCAATGAAGTAATGCCCGGAGATCTTTACAGCTATGTAGAAGATAAGGACTTGCAAGTAAAAATGTATGTCAATGATACCGAACAGAAGGCAGCTGTTAAAGACGGATATATTGTACTGGAGAAACAACAATGGAAAAAAGGGGATAAAATAAAGGTCGTGTTTGATATGGCTGTACGTAAAGTAGTCACGAACGAAAAAGTGAAGGCCAACGAAGGAAAAATTGCATTCGAAAGAGGCCCGATAGTTTACTGTGCAGAAGAAATAGACAATGTGGGCGGAGTGCTAAATCTTAAAATATTAAAAAACGGCATCTATGATTACACATTTGATGCGGCATTATTTGATGGTATTGGGAAAATCGTAGGGCAGGCAGATAGAAAAGCAAAACCGACAACCATAACAGCAATCCCTTATTACGCATGGGCGCACAGGCAAATTGGGGAAATGGCGGTTTGGCTGCAGACGAAGTAGTCTTAGAATGATAGCTATACAAGACTTTCCTGACAAACAATGAGAACCCGTTTGTCAAAGGATATCGATTATGGTGATTATCCTATTAGGAATGGTAAAATAAAAGTATCAGACAAACCAGGGTTTGGGGCGAAACTGTAGAAATAACTTTATTATTAATAATCATGAAAAAATGCATAACACTTTTAGCTGTAACATTTTTATTGGGAGCCTTCGGGCCAGGTAGAAGTGGTAACGACAAAACTGAAACAACAGATAATACACTCTACCTCCAGAACCGTGCTCCACTTAAGGTTAAACCTTATCTGGAATTGCCTTTAGGGGCTATAAAACCAACAGGCTGGTTGTTGGAGCAACTGAAAAGACAAAAATCAGGATTGACAGGTAATCTTGACGAAGTGTATCCATCTGTTGTGGGAGATCGAAACGGCTGGCTTGGTGGTGACGGAGATGGTTGGGAGCGGGGGCCCTATTGGATTGATGGCTTGTTACCATTAGCATATATTCTGGATGATGAAAAGTTGAAAGCGAAAGCTAATCGTTGGGTTAATTGGACAATTAATAACCAACGGGAAGACGGATATCTGGGGCCTCTCCCTTTCGATACTCCTCCAGAACCAGAAAAAGGCCTGCAAAAAGGTCGAAGGGAAGACTGGTGGCCAAAAATGGTAATGCTTAAAATATTGCAACAGCATTATTTTGCGACAGGTGATGAACGGGTTATTCAAACCCTTGACAAATATTTCAAATATCAGCTAAAGCATCTTCCGGAAAAACCATTGGGCCATTGGTCATTTTGGGGCAATCGTAGGGGAGGAGATAATATGGCCGTAGTCTATTGGTTGTATAATATCACGGGAGAAGAATACCTCCTGGAATTAGCAGAAATACTTTACGAACAAACCTATCACTGGGCATCAATCTTAGGAGAAGGGGAATTTAGGAAAATTAGCCCGGTCCCTCATGCCCATTGTGTTAATATAGGTCAGGGACTCAAGCAACCGGCAATTTACTATCAGCAGCATCCTGATGAAAAATATCTTAATTCCATTAAAGAAGGACTTACCGACCTGAGAGATTATTTTGGTTATGTCAATGGGATGTTTGGTGCAGATGAAAACCTGCACAGCAATGACCCGGTTCAGGGATCAGAGTTGTGTACGGCTGTTGAAATGATGTATTCCTTCGAAAATATTTTGCCCATATCCGGCGACATATACTATGCGGATTACCTGGAAAAAATTGCTTATAATGTACTCCCCACACAAATAGACGATAGCTTTCAGCACAAGCAGTATTTTCAACAAGCCAATCAAGTGCAGGTGACAAACGAGATTCGTAATTTTTTCAATGATGGTAATGCCCGAGTTTGTTATGGTGTACTCAGCGGATATCCTTGCTGTACGACCAATATGCATCAGGGATGGCCCAAGTTTGTCCAAAACCTTTGGTATGCTACTGAAGACAATGGACTGGCTGCTTTGATTTATGGGGCTAGTGAAGTAACAGCTAAAGTAGCAAATGGAACGGAAGTGAAAATTATAGAACAGACGGATTACCCATTCAGAGATGTAATCAAATTTATAGTTAAAACAGCAAAAAGTGTACAATTCCCACTACACTTTAGAATACCTGATTGGTGTAAAGCTGCAAATGTTAAGGTAAATGGGATGGTGTTAGAGGATAATGCTACAGGAATTGTAGTAGTGGATCGAAAGTGGAAAGATGGCGATGTAGTGGAATTACTGCTTCCAATGGAACTCAAGTTCAGTCGATGGTTTGAAGTTTCACTCGGTATAGAAAGAGGACCGTTGATTTATGCTCTAAGGGTGGAAGAGGAGTGGAAGCAAAAACGAGCTGAGCCCAAAAACTGGCAAGTGCCAAATGCTTTTTTTGAGGTATTTCCTACATCTGCCTGGAATTATGGAATTATGGGCAACGCTCTAAATAGTAAAGACTTCGAAGTTGATATTTCAGATAAAATAGCAGACTATCCATGGAATTTAAAAAATGCCCCCATAACCATCAAAACAAAAGGTAAAAAGATTGATTCCTGGGGAATTTGCAACGGATCAGCAGGTACAGTTCCAAGAAGCCCTGTATGGTTTCTGGAGGATGTATTAGAAGAGGAAATCACCTTAATTCCATATGGATGTACAACACTTAGGATATCTCAATTTCCTGTTATTGGTGGTGGTTGGGATTGGTAATAAATGAAGCGTGATCTTAATAATTCGAAAAATTAAAACCTATTGACAATGAATAATTTTATTAAAATATTATTGATTTTACCTGCATTATTAGTAATAGTTGCTTGTAATGAAGACGCTCAACAAACGGAACAAGAACACAAATCCAATGCATATTATCTCCAAAATCGTGCTCCGCTTAAGGTCAAGCCATATTTGGAATTGCCTCTAGGTGCAATCAAACCGCAGGGCTGGTTGTTAGAACAACTTCAAAGAATGAGTTCGGGCCTGACTGGCCATTTGGATGAAATTTATCCTGAGGTAATTGGAGAACGAAATGGGTGGCTTGGTGGTGATGGTGATGGCTGGGAAAGGGGACCATATTGGATAGACGGTCTTTTGCCATTAGCATATATTCTGGATGATGCCACTCTAAAAGAGAAGGTCAAACCCTGGATAGAGTGGACACTTAATAATCAACAGGAAAATGGCTATCTCGGCCCCATTCCATTTGATGAAGCACCTGATAGGGAAGAAGGTCTTCAAAGAGGTCAACGAAGAGACTGGTGGCCTAAGATGGTAATGTTAAAAATATTGCAACAATACTACAACGCCACTGAAGATGAAAGGGTCATTACCGCCCTGACAAAATACTTTAAATTTCAATTAGAAGAGCTGCCAAACAGACCTTTGGACCACGATACATTCTGGGCCAATCGAAGAGGCGGTGATAATCTGCAGGTAGTTTATTGGTTGTATAATATCACTGGAGATGAATACCTCATGAAACTAGGAGAGATTATAACGGAACAAACCTTCCCCTGGACGGATGTTTTCCTGAATAAGGAAAATTATAACAATGCTTATTCACCTTGGCACTATTTTAAAATGAAAACCTATCCTTTCGATCAAAAAGAAATCGATGCACTTACGGTTTCGCAATTAGGAGGGATGCACTGTGTCAATTTTTCTCAGGGGCTTAAGCAGCCATTAGTCTATTATCAACAAAGCAAGGATGAAAAACATGTGGTAGCCACAAAAAAAGCACTGAAGGATATTCAACATTACCACGGGCAGCCACAAGGTATGTTCGGAGGTGATGAAGGGCTCCATGGTAAAGATCCAGTCCAGGGTGTAGAGTTTTGTTCTATTTCAGAATCTATGTTTTCGCTGGAATCCATGTTATCCATCACCGGAGATATGGAATATGCCGACCTGTTGGAAAAGATTACTTATAATGCTTTACCAACACAGGCCTCAGATGATTTTACATCCCGCCAATATTTTCAGGCAGCCAATCAGGTTGAGTTATCTGATCGTCTCGAAGTGTCTTACCAAACTGTAGGCCATAAGGGTACGGACTATGTATTTGGTGTACTTTCCGGTTATCCGTGCTGTACAACAAACATGCATCAAGCATGGCCAAAATATGTGCAAAATCTATGGTATGCTACCGCTGATGGCGGGGTAGCGGCGCTACTTTATGCACCAAGTATAGTGGAATTAAAAGTAGATAATGGAATTATGGCTAAAATAACCGAAACAACTGGGTTCCCTTTCCGGGATGAAGTGAATTTCGCCATCAACCTGGACAAATCAGGGGACTTTCCTTTCCATCTTCGTTTGCCTGCTTGGACAGAAGATGCAATAATTACAATTAATGGTGAAATCTGGAATGGAACAGTGGAAGGCCGGGTAGCCAAAATCAATAGGACCTGGCAGGATGGCGATAAGGTGATGCTTAAAATGCCAATGAAGTTAAAATCATCGCAGTGGTATGACTTTTCTGTAAGTGTTGAGCGAGGACCGCTGGTATATTCATTAAAAATCAATGAAGAAATAAGGACAAAAGATCGAGGGGACAAATACGGTGCTTTTCAGGAAGTGTATCCTAAGGATAAGTGGAATTACTCATTGTATTTTGAAGATTTGGAAGAATTGGCGGCAAGTTTTGTCGTTGAGGAGTTGGACTGGAAGGGAACATATCCCTGGAATTTGGAGAATGTACCAATCCAATTGAAAGGTCGTGGTATTGAACTCCCTAACTGGAAACTAGTCAATGGCTTGCCTACATTTCCAGGATGGTGGGGAGGTAGAAAGATAGACAAAGCAGATATTCGATTTGAAGATATCACGCTGGTGCCTTATGGTGCCACCACTTTGCGAATAACCGAATTCCCTGTGTATGACATGCGTTTTATTAGCTGGTCAGAAGGTAAGCGTTTGGGAGGTCGGAAAGAATATGAAAAGAAATACAATTAGATTTTTTTAGCACATACTATTTTATTGAATATAATGTAATCATCAATAATGATTTCAAAAGCATGAATAGATTGACAATTTTTACATTGCTACCCCTGGTAATCTTTTTGTTTACCAAATGCAATTCTACCGAAAGCACAGATAATAATTTATCTTCAACAGGATGCCAGTTAGTGCCTGTACCATTTAATGAAGTAAGCCTTGAAGATAATTTCTGGAAACCACGATTGAAAACACAGGCAGAAACATTGGTGCCGTTTGCTCTCAATAAGACTATTCCTGCCGTTGAAAACCTCCGGAAAGCGGCTAAATTTTTAAAAGGGGACACCTCGGATCTTCCATTTGCTCACCGCTATATTTCATCAGATTTATATAAAGTTATGGAAGGAGCCGCACTTATTCTTATGGAAAATCCTGATCCTGAATTAGAAAAACAAATGGATGCCATTATTGATATCATTGCTGATGCACAAAGAGAAGACGGCTATTTGTATGTTGCCCATATCACCGGAGTGTCCAAAGACCATGACTCTTGGGGAGGTGGAGGAATGGGTGATAAACCCTATTCATTCGTATTGCATAGCCATGAACTGTACAATATGGGGCACATGTATGAAGCAGCGGTGGCCTACTATCAGGCAACCGGTAAGGACAAGTGGATGAAAGTGGCGGAGAAAAATGCCCAGCACATCAATAGGGTGTTTTTTAAGGGAGACTCCAACTATAACAACGGAGAGCCTGTCAACCAGGCGCCTGGCCATGAGGAACTGGAGTTGGCATTGGTAAAACTTTACCGGGTTACGGCCAATAAACTTTACCTGGACATGGCTAAGAAATTTTTGGATATACGTGGAAAAACTTATAATCCTGAAGGTGAAGGAGTAATGTCACCCACATATTCGCAGCAGCATAAACCAGTGGCAGAACAGGAAAAAGCTGTTGGCCATGCCGTGCGTGCAGCTTACTTGTATTCTGCTATGGCTGATGTTAGCGCACTAACAGGAACCGATGAATATAGTCAGGCACTTGATAATATATGGCACAATATTGTGGACACTAAAATGCACATTACAGGTGGACTTGGTGCTGTGCATGGTATTGAGGGATTTGGTCCTGAGTATGTATTGCCCAACAAAGAAGCGTACAATGAGACTTGTGCAGCTGTGGGTAATGTGTTTTTCAATTACAGGATGTTCCTACTCAACAAAGATGCGCAGTTTATAGATGTGGCTGAAGTATCCTTGTTCAATAATTCATTAGCAGGTGTAAATATAGAGGGCAATAAATTTTTCTATGTTAATCCCCTTGAGGCCGACGGATATACTCCGTTTAATCATGGCAAGACCGGCCGTTCCCCATGGTTTGGCACGGCCTGCTGCCCCTCTAATATTGCAAGGTTAATACCACAAGTTTCAGGTATGATGTATGCTCATACGGAAGACGAAATTTATGTTACATTTTATGCCAGCAATTCAACAAATATTCCGCTAAAAGAGGGAAGAGTGTCCATCAGGCAGAGATCTGATTATCCATTCGATGAGAAGATAAATTTGTCATTAACACCTGAGAAGAAACAGAAATTCACACTAAAATTAAGGATACCTACCTGGGCCAGAGGACAGTTTGTCCCTGGTGAATTGTATAACTATCTTGGAAATGTTGTAGAAGAATGGCAGGTAAAGGTGAATGATAAAAAGATAAAGGTTTCATTAGAAAAGGGATTTGCCGTTATCAACAGAACGTGGCAACCTGGAGATCAGGTTGAGCTTGTACTGCCAATGCGAGTAAGGCTAAACAAGTCAATTGATTCGGTAAAAGCTAATACTAACAGGATTGCCATCACTAGAGGCCCATTGGTATATTGTGCTGAAGAGGTAGATAATAGTGGAGCTGTTCAGCGATTTTATCTCGATGACCTGAATCAGTCTGAAGTTAAGACACAAGATATCCCAGTGGGTATCCTGAAGGATGTAGTAAGCATTTCACTGCCAGGCAAGTCAAATGGAGTTAATGGGATTAAAAATGAAAAATTAAAGCTTATTCCATATTATGCATGGGATAACCGTGGTGATGGTTCCATGATCGTCTGGTTTCCAACCAAATCAGATATGATCCAATTTGCAGATGGAAATAGTATGAAAGGAGGAAGATACAAAAATGTCCGGGCTTCATCTACTTCGAAATATGGCAGTCTGGGAGCTATATCTGATGGCCGTAGGCCAATGAACTCAAGCGATAGGACTATTCCGGCATGGACAAGCAATGCTGATGAAAATAGCCATTGGGTAAAAATTGGATTAGATCCTAACAAACAAATTCGGAGTATAAATGTGTATTGGTATGACAATAATAAATCAGTAATAATTCCAGCAAAGTGGTCAATGGAATATATGAAAGATAATACATGGAAAAAGTTCAAAATCTACGTAACGGATTCTTTTGCTAAACAAAAGGACCAGTACAATGTAGTTCACCCTGGTGAAGAATTAAAATGTGATGCTATCAGGATAAATATAACATCCAATAATGGAGCTGCAGTTGGTATACTTGATGTGGATGTACAATACGAAACTATTCAATTATAATACTAGATAAGCATTGCAATTATTTAAAATCTCAGATATATAGAAAGTTTCTTTAACAAATGATATTACAGTATTAGACACATCATAATCTTATGAAAACTTTCAAAGACTTACCCGTTTTTTTCATAGTGTTCACAATATTACTAATAGAAGGGTGTATTAAAAAACCACTCAAAAAATTTAATTTGCTTGAATATAATGACTTCAAACATTATATAGAAACATTCAATCTCAATGACAATGAGCTGTACATCCAGCATATTTCTAATGATTCAGTATGGGAGTTTCTGAAGGCAAACATTCCACTAGTAGATTTACCAGATAAGGATATTGAAGAAACATATTATTTTCGTTGGTGGACTTTTAGAAAGCATATTAAAAATACACCTGATGGTTTTATAATCACCGAATTTTTGCCCGATGTTTCTTGGTCCGGGAAATATAATGCAATAAACTGTCCGGCAGGTCATCAAATTTATGAAGGAAGGTGGCTACATAATCCTGTTTATATCAATGACTATATCAACTTTTGGCTTAGTCATTCAGAAGGAGATATTCGTCGTTATAGTTTTTGGGCTGCAAATTCCACTTTTGAATTTCAAAAAATACACCCTGATTTTGAAGCACTCAAAGAGCAATTCCCGCTATTGATAGAAAACTATAATGCCTGGAAAAACACGCATCGTGATAATGGAAAAACGTTATTTTGGACAATTGATGATCGCGATGGAATGGAAGTGTCTGTAAGCGGCCGTATTCTTAACAATGGTAAATATGCCCAGGCAATGGAGGGTGTTCGACCTACGCTCAATAGTTATATGTATGGAGATGCAATGGCACTGGCTGAGATAGCAACTCTTTTAAATGAGGATCAAGAAGCTACCATTTTTGCCAACAAAGCTGATAAAATTAAGGTCGAAGTGCAAAACCGACTTTGGAATAGTAAACTCAACTTCTTTTCCACATTGCCCAGAAATTATTCCGAAGAAACAGGCCCGGTTGATGTCAGAGAAATATTAGGCTATATCCCATGGTATTTTAATATGCCCGACGATCGTCCTCTGTTTAGTAATTCATGGAAACATGTACTTGATACAGCTGGTTTTGCCGCACCTTTTGGGCTTACGGTCTGCGAAAGACGACATCCGTATTTCGTTATAAGTTATAAGGGGCATGAGTGTCAGTGGAATGGCCCATCCTGGCCTTTCGCTACCACACAAACGCTCAAAGGATTTTCAAACTTACTAAACAATTATGAGAATAAAGGAGGCCTTGACAAAAGCCATTATTACAAGCTTTTAAAACAGTATGCTTTGAGTCATTATATCACTAATGTAGAAGGGGAAAGACAAAACTGGATTGATGAAAACCAAAATCCTTTTACTGGTGATTGGATATCTCGTACACGCTTGAAATCCTGGGAAAATGGGAGTTGGTCAGAAGAAAAAGGAGGAGTAGAAAGAGGAAAAGATTACAATCATTCTGGTTTCTGCGATCTGGTAATTTCAGATCTTATTGGAATAAAGCCTAGAGTAGATAATATGTTGGAAATAAGGCCACTTATTCCAGAAGGTTGGGATTGGTTTGCCCTTGATAAGGTTAAATACCATAACAGAATAATATCGGTGATATGGGATAGAACCGGGGAGAAATATAGACGGGGGAAAGGATTCCTGATTTTTGTTGATGGACAAAAGAAACATCAGTCTTCTGATATAGTAAATGTGATAACCAAACTTTGAGTTGAATTTATAACGTAATAAACTTTATCTATAATGAAATTTATACCTGTAATTATCTTATCTCAAAAAATGAGTTTAAAGCTTTTTATAATTTTCATCATGGCCGGTTTAAATACCGACTGCATTAGCCAAGAGAATATAAAAATAGTTTACAAGGAAGCTTTTGAAAAGATTGTAGATGGTAAACAAGTAAGTTTATTCACGCTTAAAAATAGGATAGGTACTGTTACACAAATAACCAATTATGGTGGAAAAGTAGTCTCTTTATGGGTTCAGGATAAAAATGGAAATTATGAAGATATCGTATTGGGGTATCCTGATATTGATGGTTTTCTCACAGCCAAGGAAAAGTATTTCGGGGCGCTGATTGGCCGGTATGGTAACAGGATCGGTAATGGTAGATTTACCCTAAATGGCAAGGAATATACCTTGGCGACAAACAATGGTGCGAACCACCTGCATGGAGGTATTAAGGGATATGATGCCGTAGTATGGGACGCTAAACAAATTGACGATCAGACGTTAGAATTAACCTACTTTTCCAAACACATGGAAGAGGGTTATCCTGGCAACCTGAATATAAAAGTACTTTATCAACTTACTGATACAAATGAATTGAAAATAGTGTATTGGGCAACTACTGATAAAACGACTGTTGTCAATTTAACGCATCATTCATTTTTCAATCTCAAGGGAGCGGGTAATGGAACAATCAATGACCACCTACTGCTTATAAATGCTCCATATTATACCCCCGTTGATAAAGGTTTGATTCCGACCGGTGACATTGCAACTGTGGAAGATACACCTATGGATTTTCGTGAAATTACAACAATTGGGAAAAGAGTAAACAAAGATTTTGAGCAATTACAATTTGGATTGGGATATGACCACAATTGGGTGCTCAATCAAAACCTTGAAGGGTATAATTACGCAGCTAAAGTTATAGAACCCATTTCAGGCCGCACAATGGAAGTATTTACCAATGAGCCAGGGCTTCAGTTTTATGGTGGTAATTTTCTTGATGGTTCCATCATCGGGAAAGAAGATAAACCATATAATCACAGAACTGCTTTTTGTCTGGAGACGCAACATTTTCCCGATAGTCCAAACAAAGAACACTTTCCGAGCACAGTATTAAAACCTGGAGAAGAATATCATTCAATATGTATTTATAAATTTTCAATCACAAAGTAGAAATTAGTATGAAAAAGAATAGCATTAGTATTGGACTGGTCATAATATGTATGATCGTATATCAGAGTATTTATGGACAGGATATTTTGAAAGGTAAATGGTCGGTGGAGAAGGCTAATAATTGGTACAGCCAATATGATTGGTTTGCAGGCACAAATTTCAGCCCCAGCACGGCTATCAACCAATTAGAAATGTGGCAGGCCGAAACGTTTGATATAGAGACAATAGATCGAGAGTTGAAGTGGTCAGCAGAATTGGGTTTTAACATGCATCGGGTGTTTTTGCACAATCTGATCTGGCAACAAAATTCAGAAGAATTTCTAAATAGGATTGACCAGTTTCTTGAAGTGGCTGACAAATACAATATTAAAACAATGATGGTGCTATTGGATGACGTTTGGGATCCGTACCCGATTTCAGGGACACAAAGAGATCCGTTCCCACACAGACATAATTCAGGATGGGTGCAAGCGCCCGGCAGAGAGTATCTTGAAGATGAATCAAAGCACCCACTTATTGAGTCATATGTCAAAGGTGTGATCAAAAGATTTAAAAGTGACAACAGGATTGCAATTTGGGATCTGTACAACGAACCAGCTAATCCTAACACAAATTCATATGGAGAGAAATCTGAAGATAAGACAGAACTAAGTCCATCAAATAAGGAAAAATTTTCACTTAGGTTGGCACAAAAAGTATTTCGCTGGGCACGTGAGGGCAATCCTTCTCAACCCTTAACTATGGGGATATGGCAAGGTAATATAAATAATTGGGGTACTCCTGAGAAGCTGCCGGATGTTGACAAAGTGATGATCAAAAATTCTGATATTATTACTTTTCATACCTACGCTAACAATACAAATGATGTGAGAAAAATAATTGAACAATTGAAAAAATATAAGCGACCAATAATTTGCACTGAATATATGGCAAGGACAAATAATAATACTTTTAAAGATATAATGCCAATTTTTAAAGAAGAACATATTGGTGCAATAAATTGGGGGTTTGTAGCAGGCAAGACTAATACTATCTATCCGTGGAAAACATGGGATGAAACTTTTACCAAGGAGCCTGATATCTGGTTTCACGATATCTTGAGGTCAAATGGGACTCCATTTTCAGAGGAAGAGATAAAATTGATTAAGTCTTTGACAAAGAAATAAGAGATGAAACAATCCATGAAGGTAATATTCTTTACCATTCTTATGGGCTTTTTTATATCCTGCACTCCTCCTACCAAAAAATTGAAAATTGAAAGTGCAGCATATGAAGAAGTTAGTTCTATGGAGATGACTTCAAAGCCATACGCCCGTTATTGGTGGTTCGCTTCAGAAATAAAAAATGAGGATGTAAAATTCAATTTGGACTGGCTAAAGCAAAATGGATTTGGTGGTGTTGAGATAGCCTGGGTTTATCCTTTGAACGCCAAGGATAAAAGTTTGGGCAATGCGTACACACCAAGACAAGAGTGGTTGAGTACTGAATGGCAAAAAGTGGTGAATTATACTATTGTTTATGCAGACAGTATAGGCTTAGCTTGCGATATGACGATGGGTACGCTTTGGCCCTTTGGCGATTCACATGTTACCTATGAGCAGGCCTCTCAAAAATTTGGTGAAGAAAAACGCCAGATGATCGAACGCTCATGGGAGTATCCAAAGAAAGTATATGTTGTGGATCATCTTAATCCTGACAATTACATGCCTTATTTTCATCGAGTACTTGATTCATTCCCTGTTCCAAAGACAAAGATTCCTCAGTCTTATTTTATCGACAGTTGGGAAGTGGAAACAAAAGGGCTTTGGACCGAAGGATTTAATGAAGAGTTTGTCAAGGAATATAACTACGATATTTCGCCATATATGGATTCACTTTACTCACCTGAAAACATTGAGCGTCTCTATGACTATATGAAACTTATATCACAAAAAGTAATTGAGTTTTATAAGAGCTATAATAAAGTTTTAGATGAGAAGAGAATATTTTCACGCGGTCAATGCTCTGGAGCGCCATGTGATATTATGTCAGCTTATGCATATATGGATATTCCTGAGGGAGAATCTATGTTGTTCGAGCCCGAATATAATAGTATCCCTGCTTCCACTGCGCTTCTTGGAGGGAAAAAAGTGGTGAGTGCTGAAGCTTTCACATGTTTGTATGGATGGCCTCAAAACTATATCAGAGAAGAACAAACTGCGGATCTGAAAATGGTAGCAGATGCATTATTCGCGAATGGAGTGAATCATATTATATGGCATGGTAAAGCCCATAATCCTAAAGATCAGGATTATGTAAATTTTTATGCAAGTGTCCATGTGGGACGCGATGGAACATTGGCCACAGAAATGCCAGATTTTAATAACTACCTCACAACTGTTTCAGGGATAATGAAAAAAGGAAAGTCCTATAGCGATGTCGGGGTGTATTTGCCTATTGAAGATGCCTGGGTGAAAGGTATCATGCCCAAAGAAAAGCAATTTATATGGGGGTGGGGATTTTATGAAATGCGTTACGTTTATTTTCCTAAAGAACTAGCTGGTTATCACCCGATATGGATAAATCAAGATTTTTTAGAAAAAGGAGAGTTTGCTGATGATATGTTTAAGGTTGGCGACGCCAGTTTTAGCTCGCTCTACCTAGATGCAGCCTATTTGGATTATGAAGTACTCCAAAGAATTACCGAACTCGCAAAACAAGGACTTTCAATTACCTTAAAACAAGAACCTGTTGAGCCCGGAACGATTAAACACGAAAAATGGGATACATTTATTAAAACTTTGACCGGATTACCGAATGTGTCTTCTATATTCTATCCGCAAAGAACTCCAATTGTTAAAGGAAATGACATACCCCCTTACTGGGCGAGAGAAATGGATAATTCTTTATATATTTTCTTTGCCAATCCAAAATCAAAAAAACTAACTTTCCCAATTGAGTATGGTCAATCATTTTCCAATGAAACAACAGATGTAACTGCTATGATAAATTATAATGGAAGTGAATATGATATAAGCCTTCGATTTGAACCTTATAATTCTTTAATGATTAATATAAAAAATGGGACAATTTCGCAGATTGATATTTCATTTAATCCCAAAGTGCCTACGGTAATAAAACGTACACCTGATTTTAAAACGCCATGGTTAGTGAGATAAGTAAAAATTAAAATAGGCACATAGTATTAATTAAGAGATCAATCTTAAGATTAGGTAGGAGATTCACTAGTTTTTTCCTTATGTTGAGCAATCCTAAGCCGAAACCTTTTTATTCCCCAATGTAAATTCAGTCTGAGCTATAGTGTTGGATTGAGGATACTTATTGTTATGATGAATATGGATGCCTCAACTTATTAAAGTTGAGATTTGATTCATCAAGATCTAACAGTCAATTTCAAGGCATTAAATTAGCGTATTTTCATGTTTTAACTGTACTGTTCCTGCATTTTGCTATCAGACATCATTTTTAACAATATTCTTGTTAGCTTCAGTAAGCTCTATTAAATTTATAGATTCACGGATCGTGATCTCCTTCATTCAAATTATATACCTTTCTTTTCCCCTTTTTTTAGTTTTAATTTGAATATGAAGGCTTCATCATCTCTTTTTCCTCGAACATAGGGAAAACCATTATATAATTCACACACCCCTCCCCCAGCCAAAAATCACATAACCATTTTCCTGAAACTTAGAAGAGATCATCAGTTACCAGGATTTTTGCTTAGGCGAAATCCATCCACATTAAAAATCCTGAATACTGCTGAACACTTCCTGTTTAAACATTGATTATTTCGGCACCAACATCTCCGCATATTTTCTTCTTGTTTCATCCTCAAAACTATCAAGATAAGACTCCGTAGTAAGCAGAGATTTATGCCCAAGCGCTTCACTAATGAAACTCAATGGAGCCCCAGACCTTTTTAAGATAGTAGCATAAGAATGCCTTGCAGCATAGGTGGTCAAAGGTTTATCATATCCAATTTCAATGCCGATTCTTTTCATATACTTGTTAATCGTCTTAATAAACCGATGTTTGACCTTTGCCTTTTCATCCTCAGTCATCGATTTATTAATAATGGAAAAAACAAAATCATCAGGGCTTCTTTTCTTTTGCTTCCATCGTTGGATGATTTCTTTCGCCTGAGGAATGAGGGAAACAATGATAGGTTTAGGATTTCGATTTGTTGATAAAGTCTTTAGCCGCTCAAAGTAAAGCGTATCTTTCTCAATATTTGAAAATCTTAAATTAATAATATCCTTGATATTCATTCCATTACAATAGTATGAGAGAAGCCACATATCTTTAGCCATTTGCTGATTGGTTCCTTCCTCTACGTTATAATCTATAATGCTTTTTATTTGCTCAATGGTTAATGCTTTCTTTATGTTTATTGGAGCCTTGGGCTGATATTTATTTTTTCCAAAAGGATAATATTTCCTGTCTACCATCTCGGCATCAATAGCCTGGTTATATATGGATCTTAAACTTCTGACATAAATACTAATGGTAGTTACTGACCTGCTTTCAGTAATCATGTAGTTTTCATAATTCTTAAGAAAGTCTGAAGTGACGTCCATTAAATTTAATTTTGACTTAAACCTCATCAATGAACTTTTAGCATCGTGGTAAATACTGCTTGTACTTATCTTTCCCTGACTTTTCAGAGTATCTATTTTCTGATCAAGTAGGGTATAAACGTCTGTAACTTTGACAGATTTATTATCATATAACCTTGACTTGAATTCTTCAAAAGTAAAGGAGTCCATTTGATGGATGATGCCTTTAACTTTATTTTCCCAATCAGCGATTTTATTTTTATAAATTCTAAGCTCTTTTCTTACAGATCCATTTTGAATTCTTTCAAAATCAGAAGTACATAGGTCTAAACCGATCGGATAATATTTTTGAACTCTATTGAGAGTAACTCGAACTTTAACAGGAAATAGGCCACTTTTTTTTGGTCTGCGAAGGTCTAGTATAATCTTATAGTTTGGGTACATAATATCAAATATTTGCATACAATTTACATACAAATATCAAGTTAATCAAGAAGAATAGATTAAGATAAATATTGTAAAGTACTATATATCAACAATAAACAAAAGTAATGGTTAAGAACAGTTAATATAGATAAGAAACTAAATCTGCTTTGGGAGCAGGGGGTCGTAGGTTCGAATCCTACCACCCCGACTAATGAAAATGGCCTCTGGGGTGATCCAGGGGCCATTTTTTATGCATTCATTGCCCAAGTCACACAATAAGTCACACAATGCTCTCATAATTTTTTAATTTTGGACCTATGCAAGAAAACAAGCGAATTCTCTACTCAAACGGTAAAACCAGGGTGCCTTATCGAAAAGCCTATCTTCTGGATTATAACGGAAATGTCCATAAATACTGGCGCATCATTTTCTACATCTGGGATGGCAATAAACAGGCAATGGTACGTCAACAAAAATACGGTGGAATCAACAAGTACCACACTTTGTCAAAGCGATATGAAGCAGCCAATGAGTTAATTGATGAGATCAATGAACTACTGGAAGAAGGCTACCATTTGAAACGTACAATCGGGAAAAATGAAATCGATCCCGACCAGGTACAACGAATGATAATTCTGGATGCACTGGATCATTATTTAGAAAATAAAAAAGGAGAAGTAGAAGCTACTACACTAAAAACCTACAAAAGCGCGATAAATCTTTTCAAGCAATTTTTAGCCGATCAGGGTGTCATCGAAGGATTGATTTATAAAAAGCTTCCCTTAAAAAAAATTGATGCCACCCTGATGCGCCGTTATGTTACCTGGTGCAAGGATCGGATGAGCAACCGGAGCGTGAACAACAACATGCGAATCATTGCCCAATTCCTGAATTATTTTGTCGCTATGGATAATTGGCTTTTCAGGGTAAGTCCACTTAAATTTTTCAAAAAGCTGCCAGAGACAACCTCAAAACATGCTGCCTATTCAAAAGATCAGATACGGGAGATCCGTGATGAATGTTTGAAAACAGGGGATGCTCAATTATGGCTGTTCTTACAATTCATGTATTATACACTGGCAAGACCTTACCAGGAGGTACGCTTTATTCGATGTGGTCATATAAAAGGTGAGCGGCTTTGGATCCCGGCTACAGCATCAAAGAATAAGAAAGGGGATTTTGTGACCATCCCCAAAGTATTCAGAACCGAACTAGAAAAACTACACCTGGAGCAATACCCAGAGGATTACTTCCTGTTTTCCGCAGATCAAAAACCAGGGATACAAGCTCCAGGTAAAAATTACTTTTATAAAAGGTTTTCCAAGGTATTACAGGTATTAAAGATGAATGGATCGGAATCCCATTACGATATCTATGCATTCAAGCATTCAGGTGCTATCAACATGTACCTGTCAGGGGTTCCGATTGATCGCATTCAGCAACAATGTCGCCACCAATCCATACAGCAAACTATGGAATATCTTCGTGACCTTGATGTTTTTCGGGACACTTCGGACTATGACCAGGTAGAAGGTCTTTGATCAATTCTTTAATTTCAGGACTACCTTTGGTGATATCCGGTTGATAACTTTTCAAGGCATCAAGGTAGGCAGCCATTTTAAAAAATACGTTTTTAATTTTAATTTGGTCAGTGTTGTCTGGAAAGTGAATATAATTAAACAGCATAAGGATCCCCTCTCGATAGTAAGAGGAATATTCGTCCATATCGCTTTCGTAATGTTTTTGCACAAAATCAAAAAACGGACGTAAATTGAACAGCTCTCCATTATGTGGATTACGCACAAGGATATTTTCCGTCCTCAGTGTTGCCATGTAAGGACAATCAACTTTGTCCTGTTCCTTATAAATTCTTCTGACCGGACAATTACAGGAGGTGTCTTGATTGCAAAAAGTTGAAAAGTTGTACACATCAGATTTATGTGATTCTTCCATAGTTGGATAATCCGGATTAAGCTGACCCCCTGAAATCCGGACAAAAGGCGGTTGTTTTTGAGCGAATTAGCTCTTGCCAATCCGGCACATGTTGACCCCCTGGTTTTGAAAATCAGTAATGCCACCGGAGCATGCTGACCCTC